>VBKI01000028.1:10347-35840 GCA_005879535.1 Deltaproteobacteria bacterium
ATCCGCCCGCGCCGACGCCTCGGCGCCGCTCCGGCGCAGGATCGCGCGAAGCTCGTCGACGTCCGCATCAGGCCTGCCGAGCTGCGCACGCAGCCGGCCTGCGTCCGCCGTGGACGCCTTCTCCAGCGCTCGCGCGACGAGCAGGGTCCGCTTCCCTTCCCGCAGATCGCTCGCGTTTGGCTTTCCGGTCACCTCCGGCGCGCCGAACGTGCCGAGGAGATCGTCGGCGATCTGGAAGGCGACTCCCAGCGGCCGGGCGTAGGCGCTGAGCACGTCGAGCAACGGCTGTGACGCGGAAGCAAGGGCAGCGCCGAGGTGGAGGGGAAGCTCGAACGTGTACGTTCCCGTCTTGGCGCGCTGGATCTCGAGGACCTCCGCCGCCGAGAGCTCGCGCCCTCGCGGACCGCGCAGATCCGCCATCTGGCCGACGATCACCTGCTCGATGGTCCGCGCGGCCATCGGCGCCGCCGCTCCGAGGAGCTGGTAGGCCCACGCCTCGCAAAGGCTGCCAGCGAGCAGGGCGAGGCTCGACCCCAGATGATCTCCTGATCCATGAAGTCGTCGTGGATGAGGAGGTAGGCATGCAGCAGCTCCGCGCCGATCGACGCATCGAGCACGGCCTCCCTATGGCCGCCCGCCGCTTCATGGCCGAGGAGGAGGAGAGCGCCCCGCAACCGTTTTCCGCCGCGGAGGAGATAGTCCCGGAGCGCGTCGGCCACGTCGCGCAACGCCACTGGCAAGGCCTCGAGCGCGCGCAGCTTGTCATCGAGAAAGGCGCGCAGCCGCGGCTCGGCGATGCGCGCGTACTCGACGATGCAGTCCGGCGGATTCAGGGGAGCGCCGCGAGGAGAACGCATCTCATCAGTCTAGCTCGCGAGCGCCCATGCTCAACCATGGACTCGCCAAGCCCCCGGCGGCCGTGCCTACGTCGCTTCCGCCGACGGGCCGCGCGCCACCAGCTTGGCGAGGATCTCCTGGGCGCGGTGCAGCTTGATCTCGCCCGCGGCGATCAGCGCCCGGGCCACTTCCTCGACGGCGGAACCCTTCGCCCCGGCGCTCACGGCGAGGTTGCGCGCGTGGAGAGCCATGTGGCCCTTCTGGATCCCGACGGTGCCGAGCGCGCGGAGCGCGGCCATGTTCTGCGCGAGACCGACGGCCGCCATCACGCCCGCGAGCGTCTGCGCGCCCGGGTTCCGCATCATCCGCAAGAGCACCGGGATGAGCGGATTGGCCTTCACCGCGCCCCCCACGGTACCGACCTGGATGGGAAGCTCGATGGTGCCGTGCAGGGCGCCCTCCTCGACCCACCAGCGCGTCAGCGGCTCGTAGCGGCCGTTGCGCGCACAGAAGGCGTGCGCGCCGGCTTCGATGGCCCGCCAGTCGTTCCCGGTGGCGAGAGCCACGGCGTCGACGCCGTTCATCACTCCTTTGTTGTGCGTGCAGGCACGATACGGGTCGGCGTCGGCGAAACGGGATGCCTCGGCGATGCCGTGGGCCACCTCCGCACCGGAGAAGCCGAAGTCGGCGAGCGCCTCGAACGGGATCCGGCAGGAAGCGCGCGCCAGCCGCAGGTCGGCCAGGTTGGAGAGGATCCGGAGCCGCACCCGGCCTCCGGTGATGCGCTCGATCAGTGGCGCGACGCCCTCGCACATGGTGTTGATGAGGTTGGCGCCCATCGCGTCCTGGGTGTCGACGATCAGATGGACGATGGCGTGGGTCTCGGCGCCGACGCGGATCAGGCGCACTTCCACGTCCTTGGCGCCTCCGCCCCGCGCGCTCATCGCCGGGTGCAGCGCGTTGGCCGCCGCGAGGATCGAATCCTTCTGCCGGAGGACAGAAGCCTTGGCGGCTTCAGGATTGGAGAGCTCGGTCACCTGGACCTGGCCGATCATGCGCGGCTCGTCGGCATCGGCCTTGAAGCCCCCGCCCTCGCGGACGATCTTCGCCGCCAGCGAGACTGCCGCGATGACGGACGGCTCCTCCACCGCCATCGGAACCAGCACGTCCTCGCCGTTGACGAGGAAGTTGAGCCCGATCCCGACCGGAAGCCCGAGAACGCCGACGGCGTTCTCGATCATGGCATCCGCGTTGGCGAGGGGCAGGGTGGCGCTCTCTCCCAGGCCTTCCAGCTCGTCGCGCGACAGCTCGAGCTGTTCCGCCAGACGCCTCAGCCGCTCCGCCATCTTCATCTTGTAGAAGCCCGGCAGCCTGCTGGAGCCCATCCCGGTGTGACCTCCTCGAAGGCGGCCGTAGTGTGACGTGATTCGGGATTTCGTGCAGCTCAAAACGCCCGAAACGACCACGGCTGTCCCATCTCGAGGATGCGCTGCGTACATGAAAGTCGCGCCGGGAATTCATGAAGATTTGGGGAAGCGTCAGCCGCTGCCGCACCGGAGGTGCGGCTTTGCGGCTGTTGCTCGAGACTGTACACATGTCAGCGCGCTTTTAATGGGCTCCGCCGCGCGCGGACAGGGGCGCCTCGCGGCGCACGCCGAAGAACAGTGTCTTTCCGCCCCGCCGCACGTAGAGCCGGGCGATGTCCGCGGTTTCGGAAACCGCCTTGCGATACGCGGCCTTGTCGGCGACGGCACGGCCGTCGATCTCCAGGAGCAGGTCGCCTTCGCGAACGCCGGCGCGGTAGGCGTAGCTGCGCAGATCGATGCTGCTGATCCGCACGCCGCGGCCCTCTCCGTCGCCGGCGGCGGAGTCCTCGACCGCGAACCCGAACGGCTCCTGTTCGCGGCGCAATCCGGGGGGAGGCGGAGGCGGCTCCCAGGGCGCGCCGGGCTTCTCCAGCAGCATCACTTGGACCTCGAGGGCCTGTGCGCCGCGCCAGACGCCGACGCGAACGCGCTTGCCCGGGGTGGTGCGAGCGGTCAACCAGCGCAGGCGATAGCTCTCGCTGACCGCCTCTCCGTCGAACGAGGTGACCACATCCCCCACCTTGAGTCCGGCGCGCGCAGCCGGACCGTCCGCGGCCACGTCGGTGATGATCACCCCCTTGCCGCCGGGGACGCCGAAGCTCTCCGCCAGGTCCGCGGACATCGATTCCTGGATCGAGATTCCCATGTAGCTGCGCACCACGTGGCCCTGGGAGGCGAGCTGCGGAGCCACGTCGCGGAGCTGCTCGACGGGGATGGCAAACCCGATTCCCTGACCGGAAGGGTTGACCGCCGCGTTGATCCCGATGACGGCGCCGCGCGCGTCGAGCAAGGGGCCGCCGGAATTGCCGGGGTTGATCGCCGCGTCGGTCTGGATGAAGTCGTAATAGCCCGGCCGTCCGCTGGGGTTCACGTCGCGGCGTCCCTTGAAGCTGACGATGCCCGTCGTCACGGAGCGGGAGAGACCGAAGGGGTTCCCGATGGCGACGACCCACTCGCCGACCTCCACCCGGTCGCTTTCGCCGAGCGCGAGGACCGGGAACGGCTTGTCGCCCTCGATCTTGAGCAGCGCCAGGTCCGTCGCGTCGTCGTGACCCACCAGCGTTGCGCGATAGACCCGCTCGTCTTCGCCCACCTGGACGGTGATGTCGGTCGCTCCCTCGATGACGTGGCCGTTGGTGGCGATCAGCCCGTCGCTGCGGATGAAGAAGCCGGTGCCGATCCCGCGCACAGGGGTCTCGACCGGTCCGCTCCCGCCATGTCCGTACATGCGCTCGAGGAAGTCGCGGAACGGATCGTTGCCGCCGGCGCGCGCCGTGGTGGCCACGATGCCCACGACCGCGGGCATCGACGTCTTCACCAAGGCGGCGATGGAGGAGGGCGGCGCGGTGGGCCGCTCCCGCGTCGCCGGTGCATCGATCCACAGCACCTTCGACGCGAGCAGCAGCGCGAGGGCGAGCGTCATGCGGGCAAGGGTGGGGACGCCCGCCCGCTGCGGCAATCGCTCCGTCTACTTTCGGACCATCGCTCCGACGAGCTGTTCGGCGGCGTCGTTCGCGGCGCGCGGCGGCCGTCTGCCGTCGAGGAGCACCCGGAATTCGTACTCGGTGCGCGGCTGCTTCGGCGTCCAGCACCGCACTTCGACGTCTCCGAGGAGCTGCGACATCACCTTGCCGGTGCATTGCGGATCGCCTTCGCCGCGGCCTGCGAGCGCGTCGAAGACGGTCTGGCCGGCCGCCGGCTTCCAGGACATGGCCGCCGAGATCGCCTTCTTGGCATCGCTCGCGTCGAATCGACCCTGAAGCCAGACGAGAGTGAACGCGAGAAGCGCGATCATGGCCACCGCGATCGGCCAGCGCCGCCTTGGGATGCCGAGGATGGCCGCCACGGCGACGTCGTACCACGCAGGTCATGCCACCGTAGGGTTAGGTTGGATTACCTGGACTCCGCGCGGGCGGGCTCGGCGAGCAGCGAGTCCAGCGCGGCACGGTCCGCGGGATGCAGCGTCTCTTTCGGCGGCTGCGGAACGATCCCTTCCCGGCTGGCGCCGCGGCGGCCGGTCTCCGATTGCGGACTGGCCGCCTGCGCCTTCCGGGACGCGCGGCGCGCGGGCGCACGCGCTGGATCTTCGCGGGTCGCCTTCGCGCCCACGGTTGCGACCCAATCCCAGCTCGCCCGCAGCGCTCGCGCTGCGATGCGCGCTGCGGTTCGCGGCGGCACCGAAGAGACGGCGTATGCGAGGCCGCCGGCGAGGAGGATGGTAAACACCCACTTCATGCGCGCGACGCTGACATGCGCCCGCGCCGGTCGCCAATTTTCCGCCGCTTGACGCAGAGCGGCCTCGCCCGCATGGTACCCGCCGATGGCGAACGACGTTGCGCTTCGCGCCCGCCGCAGCGACCTGTGGATCTGGGCGCTGGTCGTCCTGGCGACGGCCAGCGTCGTCGCGGTGGCCGTGCTCCAGGGGAATCGCGCCGGTCAGCGCTTCGCGGGAAAGCCCGCGCCGGCCCTCTCGTTGCCGCTTCTCGGCGGGGGCAAAGCAGCGATTCCCCAAGGAAAGGTCACTGTCGTCGACTTCTGGGCCACTTGGTGCGCGCCCTGCCGCTACTCGATGCCGCGGCTGCAGAGCTTGTGGACGGAGTACAAGGCGCGCGGCGTCGAGCTCTATTCAGTAGATACCGACGATCCGGCGCCCGACCGCGACACGCAGGTCCGCAAATTCCTCTCCAGCAACGGGCTCAGCTTCCCCGTTGCGCTGGACGACGGCAGCGCGAGCGATGCCTTCAGCGTCGCCAACCTTCCGACGATGCTGCTGCTCGATCGCAGCGGACACGTGGTGTGGAGCCACGTCGGCGCATTCACCGCGCCCCGCGAGCGCGACCTGCGCGCCGCGCTCGACCGCGCCCTGAGCCCCTAGCCGCTGCCGCGCCGCAGGCGCGGCTCTGCGGCTACGCTTGAGACGTTCCGGCAGGCGCGGTCCGCCCCATCGTGTGGTAGCCCTTGTCCACGTAGATGGTGGTCCCGGTGATCCCGCTCGCCAGCGGGCTGCAGAGGAACGCCGCGACATTCCCCACTTCCATGGCGTCGAGCTTGTCCGGGAGCGGCGAATTCGCCTTGTAGAAGTCGACCATCTCCTCGATGAAGCCGATGGCGCTCGCCGCGCGGGAGGCGAGCGGACCCGCCGAAATGGTGTTCACGCGGATGCGGTGCTTGCGCCCCGCCTCGAACGCCAGCGTCCGGGTATCGCTTTCCAGCGCCGCCTTCGCCGAGGACATCCCGCCGCCGTACCCGGGCACCGCGCGCTCGCTGGCGAGATACGTCAGCGAAACGGCGCTGGCGCCCGGGCGCATCAGGGGAGCGAGCCGCTGCAGCATCGACACCAGCGAGTACGCGCTGACGCCGATGGCGGTCAGGTATCCATTGCGCGACGTCTCCAGGAGGGGCTTCTTCACCTCGGGCCCGTTGGCAAGGGAGTGCACGAGGATGTCCAACGGCTTGTCCCCGAAGTCGCGGCGCATCGCATCGGCGAGCCCCTGGATGGAGAAGTCCCCGCGCTCGTTGTAGCGCTTGCTGGTGCGAATCTCTTCGGGGCAGTCCGCGAGCGTGTCGTACGTGGCGTCGAGCGGGTAGATCCGCTCGAACTCGAGCATGCCGCCGCGCGCGAGCTTGCGGGACTCGTCGATCTTCCCCCTGCGGATCAGCGTCTCGAAGATGTTCAGCGCCGGCGGCCAGGTTCCCACGCAGACCGAGGCGCCGGCCTCCGCCAGCGCCTTCGAGATCGCGAAACCGAACCCGGCATCGTCGGCGACTCCGGCGACCAGCGCGCGCTTTCCCGTCAGGTCGATTCCCAGCATGCGCGCGGTATCGCGCAATCACCTGTAGTCCGCAAGCGAGAGGTCGAAGCGCTTGACCCATCGGTGCACTTGCATACGGGCTTTCCCCAGCGACCTGGCGACTGCGGCCACGTTCCCGTGGCTCGCGCGCAGCAGCGTTGCGATCTGCTCGCGGCGGCGGAGGTCCTCCGCAGAGAGCTGCCGCGGGCGCAGGCCGGGGATCGCCGCCGCCGGCGCGCCGGGTGGCCGGATGCTCTCGGGCAAGTGCGCGAGCTCGATCGGCCCGTCGCCGGCGAGCACCAACGCAGCTGCGACGCACCGCTCGAGCTCGCGGATGTTCCCGGGCCAGCCATGACGCAGCAGCGCGCGTCCGGCGTGGGCGGTAAACGTCGCCTGCGCGCCGCGATGCCGGCGAAGGATCGCTCCGATGAGAAGCCCGAGATCCTCGCGCCGCCGGTGCAGCGGCGGCAGGCGAAAGGTGAAGCCCGCGAGGCGCGCATGCAGATCGGGGCGGAACCGCTGCGCCGCCACCGCGTCCTCCAGGTCGACGTGCGTGGCGGCGAGCACGCGCACGTCGATGCGCACCGGCTCGGTCGCGCCGACGGGGAGCACTTCGCCCTCCTGGAGCGCGCGCAGCAGCGCTGCCTGCGCCGCCATCGAAAGGTCGGCGATCTCGTCCAGCAGCAGCGTTCCTCCTTCGGCGGCCCGCATCAGGCCGGGCCGGCCCTCGATCGCCCCGGTGAACGCGCCCTTGCGGTACCCGAACAGCTCGCTCTCGAGGAGGGTGGGCGCGATCGCCGCACAATTCACCGCCAGGAAGGGGCCCTGCCTGCCGGAGAGCTCGTGCAGGGCGCGGGCGAGAACCTCCTTTCCCGTCCCGGTCGGCCCGGCGATGATCGCGGGCAGCATCGATCGCGCGATCGCCGGCACGGACAGGAGCTCCGCTGCCAGCGCCGGGGAGAACGTCGCCAGCGAAGGATGGGGTGGCGAGAAAGGTTCCACGGCCGCCGAGGCGCGGAAGAGAAAGTGTGTCGCACCCATTTCCAGGACGTCGCCGTCCACCAGCTCGCGATCGGTAATCGGCTCGCCGTTGACGAAGGTGCCATTGGTGCTCCCGCTGTCGACCGCTCGCCATCGCTGTCCTTCGCGGCAAAGCCGCGCGTGCGACTCGGAGATGAAGCGATCCGGGATCCCGATGCGAAGCGATGTGCCGTCGCGGGTCACTCCGTCTCCCCGGCAGAAGACGGCTTCGCCGGCGCCGATGAGCGGGTGCTGCGCGAGCTTGCGGCAAGGAGCGGCGCAATCGAGGACCTCGAAGAGATGGGGAACGCCGCCCAGGCGGCGGACGGGGTTTCGGGGAATGGCGGGGGTCAGGGGCATGCTGCCTCCGGGGCGAGCGCCTCGTCGAGGGAAGCCGCCAGCTCCAGCAGGCGCTGGGCGAGAGCCGGGTCGCCGTCGCCGGCGCGCGCAGTCGTCGCCGCGCTCTCCGCGGCAGATGCCAGGACGAGGAGGTCGGGCCGGCGCTCGCGGAGCAGCAGCGCGCGGCGGGCGACGCCGTCCGCCAGCCGCAGCAGACCCGATGCGTGCGCAGGAAGACCAGAAAGGGGTGCTTCGCTCGCCGGCGGCCGCAGTCCCCAGGAGAGCATGTAACCGAACGCGGCGCCGGCCGCGGTCCACCACGCGCTCGAGCCAAACGCGGCCGTGGCCGCCATCGCTCCCAATCCGCAGAGCAACGCGAGCGCCCATCCGCCGTGTCGGGCGAGCCACTCTTCCGAGGGCGGCCTCATCTCCACCCGCCGCACGGTTGCGGGCAGCCCCTGGGCGGCGCAGAGCGCCGCCGCCGCTTCCGCGCTCCGATGGCTCGCGGCGCTCACCAGCACCGCCTGTCCGGCGCCGAGCAGCCGGCATTTCCAGCCCGGCGATGCCCGGGTTCCGAGCCGCTCCAGCACGCGCTCGATGGGCCGCAGCGGCGCCCGCGGGCGGACCACGTCGTGCACGAGCACGTCGTAGTCGCCGGCAGCGAGCGCAGGTGCAGCCGGTGGAGGCGGCGGCACCGACCCGCCTTGGAGTGCACGCAGGAACTGGCCGGCGTCGAGAAACCGCAGCTCGGGGTCGCTCTCCAGCGCGCGTCGCAGGGCGGCGGCATCGCGCCCGTCGCTGGGAGGGGCGGACGAATCGCACCACCGGTGCCCGGTGAGCATCTCGTACCAGGTCGATCCCAGGGCGTAGAGATCCGCGCGCGCGTCGCCTGGCTCGCCGGCCAGCACCTCCGGAGCGACGTAACCGAGGGTTCCGGCGATCGCGCCCTGCGAGGTGAGCCGCGATTGTCCGGCGACACGCGCCAGACCGAAGTCGAGGATCTTCACCGTGCCGCCGTCGGTGAGGAAGATGTTCTCCGGCTTGAGATCGCGGTGCACGACGCCGTGGCGATGGGCATCCCGCAAGGCCTCGCAGACGTCGCGCGCGATCCGCCGTGCCTCGGCCGGAGGCAGGGGTCCTTCGCGCAGCAGCCGCTCCCGCAGCGTGATGCCGCGGAGCAATTCCATCGTGATGAACGGCCGCCCCGCGTCCTGGTGCACGTCGAAGACGCGGACGATGCCGCGATGGTCGAGAGAACGCGCGATCGAGAGCTCGCGGCGGAAGCGCTCGCAAGTGGACGCGTCGAGCGCGAGGTGAGCGTGCAGCAGCTTGATCGCGATCTCCGCCCCCGTTGTCCGGTCGTGCGCGGAGAACACTTCGGCGAGCCCGCCCGCGCCGATCCGGCGCCGTAGCTCGAATCGCCCCGTGAGCAGCACGCTCCAGCGACTCCATGGCCGTCACTGCGGCCACGCAACAGTGCACCAGGTTGCGCAACACCCGCCGGGCGGTGCCCTCCCTCTGCGGAAGCGCGCGGTCTCGCCGGCACGGGGGATGCTAGGACCGGCCCGGAAGGAGGTGCCATGGTCATCGAGGAGCTCGACCCCGGGGCCGCAGCGGAATGGGATGCGTACGTCGAAGGCAAGGAGCCCGCCAACTGCTATCACCTGCACGGATGGCGCACCGCCGGCGAGCGCGCCTACGGTCTGCGGGCGCCGTATCTCGTGGCGCGATCGCGGCCCCGGGGCGAGTTGCTCGGAGCGCTGCCGCTGTTCTTCGTCCGCAGCGCACCCCTGCGGGGCTACGCAACCACCGGCCTGTTCGGATCGTACGGCCCGGTGCTCGCGGAAGACGCCGGGATCGCGGCGCTGCTCCTCCGGGAAGCCTGCCGGCGCGCAAGGGATGCCGGGCTTGGCTCCCTCCGGTTCAAGGGGTTCGGAGAGGAGCCGGCGGCGACCGGATTCATCCCGCTGGATCATTGGGTCATCGCCACCGTGCCGCTCTGGCCGTCGCCAGAACAGGCGTGGGCCGCGATCCGCGGCAAGGAGCGGAACCTGGTCCGCAAGGCGCGCGAACACGGGCTCGAGGTGCGGCGCGGGGCGGAGGGCATCGCCGCGTTCTACGACGTCCTCGCCGACAACATGCACCACAAGGGTGCTCCCATCTACGGCCGCCGCTTCATCGAGGAGCTCGTGCGGGCGTTCCCGAGGATGGCGGAGGTCGTCACCGTCAACCAGGGAAGCCGCTGCGTGGCAGGCGCGGTGACGCTAACCTTCAAGGGAGTGATGGCGATCCCGTTTCTCTCCTCGCGGCCGGATGCCCTCTGGCTGCGTCCGAACGTTCTGCTCGTCTGGGACCTCATCTCCCGCGCGTGCGCCGCGGGCGTACGGACGCTCGACTTCGGCACTTCCCTGCGCGGATCGAGCGCGCTCAGGTTCAAGCTGCATTGGGGAGCGCACACCATGCCCCGTTCCATCCTCGTGCGCGCGCTGCGCGGCCGCCCGCCCGCGATGGACGTCGAGAGTCCGGTGATTCGCGCCGGCGTCGCGCTCTGGCAGCGGCTGCCGCGCGCGTGGGCGGACGCTCTCGGCCCCCAGGTCTGCGCCAGGTTCCTCGCGTGAGCGAAGCCGTCCTTCCTGCCCGTCCGCGCTGGCTCCTGCGCGCGGCTGGATGGCTGCTCGCAGCCGCGGTGGTGTTCGTCGTCCTGCGCCGGATCGACTTCACCACGCTCGGATCCGCTCTCCGGACCACCGACTGGCGGTGGGTCGCGCTCGCGGTCGGTTGCAACGTGATCGGCAACACGGTGGCGCGCGTCCGGCGCTGGCAGGCCTTGCTCGAGCCGATCCCGAATCGCCAGCGCGCGAGCTTCCTCGACCTGCTGCGGATCTCCTACGCCAGCGGAGCGGTCAGCAACCTCCTGCCGGCGCGCGCCGGCGAAGCGGTCCGCGTGATCGAGCTCAAGCGCCGCCGCGGCTATCCCGCCTCCGCGCTGATTGCCGCCCAGCTCGCGGAGAAGGGCATCGAGGCGATCAGCCTCGGTCTTCTCTTCGGTCTCTGCGCGCTGCTGCCGGGCGCGCAATTGCCGCCGCTCGCCATCGCCGGCGCGCTGGCCGTCGCAGCGGTGGTGGTGCTCGCAGTTCTTCCCCGGCGCGCACCCGGCGTCGCAGGCCGCTTCCTCCATGCCCTCCGCGCTGTGCACGCGGAACGGTCCTGGGTGCGAAGTCTGCTCTGGTCACTTCTTTCCGACGCCGTCGACCTGGCCCTCGTGGGCTTCTGCCTGCACGCGCTCGGGATCGACGTTCATCCCGCCGTCTGGGGCATGGTCCTCTTGTCCATCAACCTGTCCCTTCTCTTGCCCGCTACGCCCGGGCACCTGGGCGTCCTCGAAGCCGGCGCGGTGGTTGCGCTGACTGCGGCAGGCGTCAGTCCCGGGCCGGCGCTCGCGTTCGCGCTCGTCTACCACTCGGTGCACCTCGTTCCGGGCACGCTGCTGGGCGTGCTTGCGCTCGCGGTGCCGTGGGAATGAACCGACCTGATAGTCTCGCCGGATGCGCGTCGCGCTCCTGGCGCTGGTCGGCTGCGCCCATGCAGCGGCCGCTCCGTCTCCACCCGGATTTGCCCGGTCGAAGGAACGGGCGGCCGAGGTGTGCCTTCCTCCAGGCGAGAAGGCGTATCTGGCGGGCCTCCGGTGCGCCGATGGCAGCGCGCCGGGCATCCGCCGGATGGGGTCGGTCGGGAGCCGCGTGTCGCCGGTCGATCCGGACGATCCGCGCATCCTCCTGCAGATGGATCCGGAGCGGCCGCTGCAGCCGGGCGAGCCGGACCTGCACATCGTCGACGCTTTCGAGGCCCGCTGCAGCGGCGTGATCTATACGCTGTTCATCGACATGTACCACTGCCCGTCGCCGCAGCAGCCGCCGGCCGACGGCTTCACACGATGATCACTCGGTGCGCCACTGACTGACGGGCGCGGGAGGCGGAGGGATGTCCTCCTCGCGGGTGCGACCGAGGTTGAGCGTCTCCGCGGCGCGCCCGATCAAGATGACGAGCTGGTGGTCCCGCCAGCCCTTGTTCGCCTCGCCGTGCAGGAACTCCACCGCGTTCACGCGCGTGCGCGCCCGGTGATAGGGGCGGTCGGTGGTGATGGCGTCGTAGATGTCCGCGAGCTGGAGGATCTGCGCGGGCACCGGAAACAGCGAGCCCTTCAAGCCGTCGGGGTAGCCGGTCCCGTCGAGCTTCTCGTGGTGCCAGCGGATGATGGGCAAAAGATGGCGGAGGCTTTTGAGCGGCTCGCAGATGCGCTCCCCGATCATGGGGTGCTTGTTCATCACGATCCGCTCCTTGTCCGTGAGGCGGCCCGCCTTGTTGATGATCTCGTTCGGGATCCCGATCTTGCCGATGTCGTGCAGGACCCCGCCCTGGCGCAGCGCTTCGCACGTCTCCTCGTCCAGGCCGGCCAGCCGTCCCGCCTCGACGGCGAGGGCACCGACGCGCTCGGTGTGCCCTTCGGTGTAGGCGTCCTTCGCCTCGACGGCGTTGGCGAGCGCGAAGATCACCTGGGAAGCGTCCTCCAGCCGCTCGGTGGCGAGCCGGTTGCGGAGCGCGGAGCGGATGCGGGCGTGAAGCTCCGCGCGCGGCGGCGGGAACGGCAGGACGTGATCCGCGCCGTCATCGAGCGCAGCCACCGTCTGATCTTCGCCCGGCTCGGCGAACGCGATCACCGGCAGCAGCCGCGTGCTGGCGGCTCCCTTGATGCGCCGGCAGACTGCGCTGCCTGCGGCCGATCCGCCACGCAGATCGACGAACGCCACCGCGGGCCTCGCCGCCAGCAGCGCATCGGCCGCGGCGGTCGCCGAATCCGTCTCGATCAGGGCGTAATCCGAGCCCAGCGCCGCGGCGAGGGCTTCGCGAAAGGCGAGGTCTCCCGCGGCGAGGACAGAGATTCCCATGCGCGAATCGAGCGTAGCACGGGCTAGGACCCGAGGCCCACCCAGGAAGAGCCGTCCGGATACAGCTCCCGTTTCCAGATCGGTGCGTCCTTTTTCAGGGCCTCGATGGCATGGCGGCACGCGTCGAACGCGTCGGCGCGATGCGGCGCGGCCGCCGCGATGACCACGGAGATTTCGCCGGGTTCCAGCGCTCCGACGCGGTGGTGGATGATCACGCGCGCCGCCCACTTTTCCCGGGCCTGTGTGGCGATGTGATCGAAGATGCGCAGCGCCATCTCCGGATACGCCTCGTACTCCAGTCGCACTACGCGCTTGCCATGGTTGTCGGCGCGCACCGTGCCGACGAAGGTGACGACGGCGCCGCAATCCGCTCCGGCGACTTCCCGCACGGGAGCGTCCGGTGAAAGGACGCCCGGGCCGATGCGATGACCGCCTGCTCCACCGGACACCGGCGGGATGAGGGCCACCTCGCTGCCGTCCCGCAGCGCATGGCCCGCGGTGGCGAACTCCCGATCGACGGCCAGGCGAAGCTTCTGCGCTACCGCCTGCAGCGGAGGGTGCCGGGCGCAGGCAGCGGCCAGCGCATCGCCGGCGGTGGCGCCGTCACGGACCTCGAGGACCTCCGACGCGGTCCCCGCGCGCTCCCGGGCGGCGGCGAAGTAGAGGATCGTCACGCGCATGGCGCGCCCATGGTAACGCGTTTGACGCCAGAGGGGGCCGTCTCTATTGTCCGCAGCCCTCATGGCTGCGCCGCACAACCTGTCCGTCGACGAATGCCTCGCGCTCCTCAAGGACGGCTCGCTCCGTTCGGACAGCATCGCCGAGGAGATGGAGTGCGCAGGCGTCTCGCGGCCCCTGCCGGCGCAGGTGCAAGCGGCGCGCGACGCGCTGGCGAAGCTGCAGACCGAGGCCGTGGCGCAGACCGCGGGCCTTCCGGGGCCCGACGCGCGCGGCGTGGCCGCGGAGATCTCGGCGTTGCCGCAGATGCTCGCGCTTGCGCTGGTGCACGCGGCGGGGCGCGCCTCCCGGCAGGAGGTGCTGTTCGAGCTGGCCACTTCGACGAACCGGAGCCTGGCCAAGGAAGCCAAGCGGGAGCTGCAGAAGCTGAAGCAGCGCGGCGTGCAGGTGCAGGAGCTCCCTCCGCAGGGCGAGCCCGTGCTGAAGCCGCTTCCGGAAGGCGAAGCTCCCTCTTGCTACGCGAGCAGCATCGACGCGTACGGCGAACGGGCCGTGTGGTGGACGCGTCCCGCCCGCCAGGGCGTCGAAGTGGTGCAGGTGGTCCTTTCCGACCTGAAAGGGATCCTGGCGGTCGACGCGCTGGCGCTCTCGCGACGGTCGTGGCGGGAATTCGTCAAGCGGCTGCCGCATCAAGGGGTCGTCACCACGGTGGAGATTCCGAAGGATCACGCCCGGCAGCTCATTGCCGAGGCAGAGGCAGCGGGCGCCCGCAACGGCTTCTCCCCTCCTGCGGCGTACGCCGAAGCGCTCCGCCTCCTTGGCCCGGCGCCGGAGAGTCCACCGCCGTCTCCGGGCCTCTCGGTGGAGTTGGACGACGAGCTCGCGCACCGGCTCGCGGGGGCGGCGCTGTTCGAGGATCCGCTGTTCATGGCCTGGATCCCGGAGGAGGACGAGCTGCGCCGATTCGCGCTGCGGATCGACGAGATCGCCACCAGCCAGCTCTACGTGGACGCCCGCCAGAGGCAGCAGGGATTCGAGCACGCCGCCGCCGACGCCGCGCTCGCCTATTTCACGCCGCAGCGACGCGCGATCTACGCGAAGCGCCTGGTGGAGATGGGCCACGTCCTCGCTTCCGAGGACCGGCCGGACGCGGCGCGGACGGCGCTCGCCGTATCCCGCGCGCTGGAGAAGGATGCAATGAACCCGTTCTGCCGCGCGCTCTTCACGCACGCGCTCAAGGGCCGAATGGAGCAGAAGGCGGCGCCACAACCGGCGACGCCGTCGGGGCTGGTCACGCCGTGAGCGAGCAGCAGCGCAATCCGCTTCCCACCACCGACGCGATCATCGCCGGAACGGATGGCCGCATCGTCCTCATCCTGCGCAGGAACGAGCCGCGAGGCTGGGCCATCCCCGGCGGCTTCGTCGACTGGGGCGAGGAGGTTGGGGTCGCCTGCCGGCGCGAGGCCCGGGAGGAAACCGGCCTCGAAGTCGAGCTGGTCGCGCAGCTGTTCACCTACTCGGACCCGCGGCGGGATCCGCGCAAGCACACCATTTCCACCGTGTATGCCTGCAGGGCAAAAGCAGGCACGGATCTGGTGGCGGGCGACGACGCAGCCGATGCGCGATGGTTCAGCGAAGCGGAGGTACCTTGGCGGGAGCTCTGCTTCGATCACGCGGAAATCCTGCGCGACTACTTCCGCTGGGTCCGCACCGGCGAACGCCGCCGAATCTAGCGTAGGTACAGTCTCGAGCCATGGCCGCAAAGCCGCACCTCCGGTGCGTAGCGGCTAGCGCGACCGTTCGTTGCCGGTCGGAGGCGGAACGGACAGCGTAGAGGGGCGGGCGAGGGTGCGGGACGCGGCGTCCGCCTGCTGCCATTTGTTGTAGAGGTCGACGGCGTTGGAGCGTCGCTGCGCGACTTCCTTCAGGAGATTTGCCTCGTTGGCCTGCGCCGCCGCCACGCGGTGATCGACGTCGCCAGCGTTGACCGAGCCGGCTTCAGGCGCGTTGCCCGCCTTCATTGCCCGGTACTTCGTCTGCTCGGTCAGGGTCTGGGTGGTGATGACGTGGGACTCGGCGACGCGCCGCTCCGCCTCCGCGACGCCGATCATCTGCTGCAGGTACTGGAGCTTGAGGTCGGTGGCCTTGAGCCGGTCCTGGGAACCGGCGATCTCCTGATCGATCTCGGCCATCTGGTCCTTGCTGGCGTATTGCCTCTTGAGCAGGTCCTTTTCCGCCTGCGCGCGCTTCAGTTGCGCCTCGGAGACGGAGCGCTCGCTGCGGGCCACTTCCAGCCTCGCGCGGCCATCGGCTTCGCTTGCGCGGGCGCGGGCGAGAGCATCGCGGGCGCGGCCTTCCTCGACGCGCGCTTCGTCCACCGGCTCCATCTGCGCCTCGTTGAGGCGAGCGAGGCCGGAGTCGTCGACCCTGGCGGCGGGCTTCTGCGAGGAGCATGCCGCCGCGAGAACCGAGCCACAGACTGCGATCAGCGTTCTGCGCATACGGACCCCTTGGCAAGTCGGCACTTCAACGTAGTGCCTGCGCGCGGGTGGAGCATGGGCTATGCTGCCGCGCTTCATGGCCATCGTCGTCGCCGTCGTGGGCCTCGGCCTGCTCATTGCCGCCCACGAAGCAGGGCATCTGCTGCTCGCCCGCCTGATGGGCATGCGGGTGGAAACGTACTCGCTCGGTTTCGGCCCGCGCATCTGGGGGTTTCGCCATGGCGAGACCGACTACAGGCTGAGTGCCCTGCCGCTCGGCGGATACTGCAAGATCGCGGGTTTCACCCCGGACGATCCCGCTGCGCAGGATCCGAACGACACCGGTTCCTACATGAACAAGCCCGCCTGGCGACGCTTCCTGGTGATCGCCGCGGGCCCCGGCGTCAACTACTTCGTCGCCTTCCTGATCATCGCCGTCCTCTACGCCAGCAACGGCTTTCTGGATCTGACCACCAGCCGCATTGAGGTGGTCCCCGGCGGCCCGGCGGCCGCGGCGGGACTTCAGACGGGCGACCAGGTGGTGGCGGTCGACGGCGCCAAAGTGAACTCGTTCGAGGACCTCCGGCGCGAGCTGCAGAAGCCAGGCGCCGGGCCCGAGCGGCGGATCGACGTGCTGCGGCAGGGTATGCCACAGTCGTTCACGGTACGGCCTCGGAACGGCACCATCTCGGTCAAGCTCGATCGGGTGATGGTGCGGCTACCTGTCTCGGAAGCCGTACCGCGGGCGCTGCACGACGTCTGGGCCCTGAATGCGGCGACGGTCGGAGCGCTCTGGGACGCCGTGCGGGGGAAGGGAAGCGCTTCGCTCGCCGGCCCCATCGCCATCGTCCGCCAGGCGAGCGCGGAGGTGCGGCGCGGCGTCGCCGACTTCGCCAGCATCCTGGCGAACATCTCGGTGGGCCTGGCCCTCTTCAACTTCCTTCCCGTGCCGGCGCTCGATGGAGGGAGGCTGGTCTTCCTCGGCGTCGAGCTCGTGACCCGGCGCAAGGTGAACGCCCGGTTCGAATCGGTGGTCCATGTCGTGGGTCTTCTGCTCCTGCTCGGCTTGCTCCTCACGGTGGTGGTGTTCGGCGATCTGCAGCTCGGAAAGCGGCTCTTCGCGCGCGGCGGCTGAACCGCGGCTGGCGTGTTAGAGAGCGGGGATGGCGAAGACGCGCAAGACGTTGGGCCGGCGTGCCAAGGCGGCTCCCGCGGCGCCGAAGAAAGCATCGCGCGTGCAGCTCACCGGGGACGACCGGGACCTCATTCGCCGCCTCGCCGAGCGGACCGGCCTGGAGGCTCGCGTCGTGGTCGAGCGCGCCCTGTCCGCATACGCCGCCGCCGCGGCTCCGGGGATGCCCCTGCATGCAGAACCGGCGCGCAAGGTCCGCAAGGGCGAGCCGGGGCAGAAGCTCTTCATCTCCGTCGACGGCAAGCCGGAGGTCGAGATCGACAAGACCGAATTCGTTCTCGGCAGCGGGGAGGGGGTCGATCTCCGGCTGGACCTGCCGCTCATCTCGCCGCGCCACGCCCGCATCCTCTGGAAGGGCGGACGGCCTGTTTTCGAGGATTTGCGTTCGGCGCGCGGCTCGTACCGCCTGGGACGGCCGGTCGACGTCCACATGCTCGAAACCGGCGACGAGATCGACCTGGGCGGCTTTCTCCCCATCCGCTTCCGGCTCGGGGAAAGCGTGTAACTTTCCCGCTCGATAGCGGTTCTCTCCAGGAGAAGATGGCGCACGTCGGTCACAGGCTTCAATCGCTGCTCTCGGGCGGCCTCTCCTCCGCGGATCGGGAGGAGGCAGAGGCCCATCTGCATGGCTGCGTTGGCTGCAAGGAGGAGCGCGATCTCCTCGCCGCGGCCCGGGCCGTGATCGCGCCGCTGCCTGCCCAGGAACCTCGCGTCGGATTCGCGCCGATGGTCGCGGTCAACGCGCGCGATCAGCGCGGATCCCCTTTCCGGCGCTGGCTGCGCTGGTCCTTCGGCGGAGTCGCCGCGGCGGCCGTCGCGGCGGTGGCGGTCGGCCTGCTCATCCCGGCGACTCCGCCATCGCAGCGCGGCGACGAGGTGCGCATCGCGCAGCGGCTGGAGCTGTTCGAGGACCTGGCGGTCGTGCAGCATCGGGAGGCGCTCGAGGATCTGGAGGTCGTCGCCGTCCTGCATACCCTGGAGGCGCGGCCGTGAAGTGGACGCTGCTGATCATCGCGGTCCTCTTCGGCGCCGCGCCGGCGCGCGCGCAGCAGAGCGCCGAGGACCGGTTCCGCAGCCTGCCCGCGGAGAAGCAGGAGGAGCTCCGGCGGAGGTTCCGCGAGCTGCAGTCGCTGCCGCCGGCGGAGCGCGCCGAGCTCCGGCGCAATCTCGAGCGACTCGATGCGATGCCGCCGGGGGATCGTCGGGCCGTGCTCGAGAACTACCGCCGGTTCGAGCAGATGACGCCCGAGGAGCGGCAGCAGATCCTGCAGCGGTGGAAGGAATTTCGCAGCCTGCCTCCGGAGAAGCGCGCTGACTTGCGCCAGCAACTCCGGCGGATCATGGACGCCGATCCGGCGGAGCGGCGGCAGCTGCTCGACAACATGGGCCGCTGGGAGCGGATGACGCCGGAGCAGCGCGAGGAGATGCGGCAGCGGTTCCGGGAGCGGAGGGAACAGCGCCGGCAGGAGCGCCAGGAGCGCCGCCAGGAACGTCAGGAACGCCGGCAGGAGCGGCGGCAGGACCGCCGCGGCTAGCCGCCGCCCGGGATCGGATCCGCATGTTGCGCGTCGCCGTCGTCATCGCGGGGCTCCTCTATAGTTCCGCGCAGGCGCAGCAGCGCATGGAACCACCTCCTGCGACGGATCGTTCCGACGCGGGCTCCACCGACCGGACGCTCTCCAAGGAAGACGCGGAGCTGCTCAACGACCTGGCGGTGCTCGAGCGCATGGAGCTGCTCAAGAACCTCGAGCTGTTCGAAGAACCCAAGCAGCCGGAGAAGAGCGACCAGCGGCAGCAATGAGGTTCCATCCCGATTCCGAACCTGCGCGGGGCGGAGTGTGGCTGGAACGTCGACACACATCCGCGCCTTGCTGGACCACCCTCTCGGAGCGGTAGCTTCCCATCGGATGCGACTCGTTTTTTACAGAGCTGCAGCATCGGCGCTGACCTTCACACTGCTCGTCTCGCAGGCTGCGCGCGCGGACCACTGCACCCCGATCCGAAGCAACATCGTGACGGACTACGCGCTGGGGCCCAGTTGCGCGAGCCCCGTCGGCGTGTGCACCGTGGGCACCCTTTTCTCCGGCAGGATCGCAGCCACCACCCGGTTCACGGCTCGCAGCGTCATGCCTGGCCTGTCGCCCGACCTTCTCGTCTACGCCGGCGAGCTGGTGCTGACCCTGAGCGACGGCACGATCACCATCCGCGATCATGGCCTGCTGAACTCCACGACTGCGTACTTCTTCGAGGTCCAGCAAGTCATCGCGGGCACCGGCGCATACATCAACGCTCGCGGCCTGCTGACGTCGCGAGGACTGTCCACGCCGACGGGGTTCCAAGGACTGGTGAGCGGAACGATCTGCATCCCCGTCGACCAACCTGAGCGCCGCAGGTCTCGTCCCGATACCTATCTTCCGTGACCGCGACCTGGCCTAGGCCGCCCGCCCGCGCCCGAGCACCTTCCCCAAATACTGCCCGGTATAGCTCCCCTTGGACTGCGCCACCTGCTCCGGCGTGCCCGTCGCCACGATGCGCCCGCCCTTGTCGCCACCCTCCGGACCGACGTCGACGATCCAGTCCGCGCACTTGATCACGTCGAGGTTGTGCTCGATCACCAGCACCGTATTGCCCGCATCGACCAGCCGGTTCAGCACGCTGAGCAGCCTCTTGATGTCTTCGAAGTGCAGGCCGGTGGTGGGCTCGTCCAGCACGTAGAGCGTGCGGCCCGTGTCGGTGCGGGCCAGCTCGCGCGACAGCTTGATGCGCTGCGCCTCTCCTCCGCTCAGGGTTGGGGATGGCTGGCCAATCTTGATGTACCCGAGACCCACGTCATCCAGCGTCTTGAGAATCCGGATGATCTCCTTGTGCACGGAGAAGTGGTCCATCGCCTCGCGCACGCTCATGTCGAGCACTTCGGCGATGTTCTTGCCCTTGAACGTCACCCGCAGGGTGGCGTCGTTGAAGCGTTTGCCGTGGCACACCTCGCAGGGCACGTACACGTCGGCGAGGAAGTGCATCTCCACGACCTTGAGGCCGTCGCCTTCGCAGGCCTCGCACCGTCCGCCCTTGACGTTGAACGAGAATCGACCCGGCTCGTAGCCGTAGGCGCGCGCTTCCGGCGTCCGCGCGAACACGTCGCGGATGCAGTCGAACACCTTGGTGTACGTGGCCGGATTGCTCCGGGGCGTGCGGCCGATGGGCTTCTGGTCGATCTCGATGACCTTGTCGAGATGCTCGATGCCGCTCAGCGCCTTGTAGGCGCCCGGCGCCTCGCGTGAGCCGTAGATGGCCCGCGCCAGGGCAGGGTAGAGGATGCCGTTCACGAGCGTGGACTTGCCCGCGCCCGAGACGCCGGTCACCGCGACCAGGCACCCGAGCGGGAACTCCACCTCCACGTCCTTCAGGTTGTTCTCCGCCGCCCCGATCAGCTTCACGCTCTTGCCGCTCCCGCGCCGACGCTGCGACGGGACCTCGATCTTGCGCCGTCCCACCAGATACGCGCCAGTCACCGACCGCTCGGCCTTCATCACGTCGCGCGGCGCTCCGGAAGCGACAATCTCGCCCCCCAGCTCGCCCGCGCCCGGTCCGAAGTCGACGATCCAGTCGGCCTCCTCCATGGTCTCCTCGTCGTGCTCGACGACGATGACCGAGTTGCCCAGGTCCCGCAGCCGCTTGAGCGTGGCCAACAGGCGCATGTTGTCGCGCTGGTGCAGGCCGATGGACGGCTCGTCGAGGATGTAGATGACGCCGGTCAGCTCGGACCCCATCTGCGAGGCGAGCCGGATGCGCTGCGATTCTCCGCCGGAGAGCGAAGGACCAGGGCGATCCAGCGTCAGATAGCCGAGTCCGACGTCGAGCAGGAACCTCAGCCGGTTCCCGATCTCCTTCAACAGCTCGGAGGCCACCACCTTGTCGCTTCCCTCGAGGGGCAGGGTGGCGATGAACTGCATGGCCTGCTCGATGGTCATCCGCGAGACCTGCACGATGCTCTTGCCGGGGGCCTCGCCGATGTCGCCAATGCTGACGGCGCGGCTCTCCGGCCGCAGGCGCTCGCCCTTGCACGCGCTGCACGGCTTGTCGCTGAAGTAGCGCAGGTAGTGCTTGCGCATGCTCTCGGAGGTAGTCTCCTTGAACCGGCGCATGAGCATCGGGATGATGCCTTCGAAGCTGGTCTTGTAGGTGCCGGTGCGCCCGCCCTCGCTCCAGCGGATGCTCATGGTCTCATCGCCGGATCCGTAGAGCAGGAGATCCTTGATGTCGCGCGGCAGGTCCTTCCAGGGCTTGTCGAGGGGTACCCGGAACGAGCTGGAGAGGGACTCGATCATCCGGAACGTCCAGCCGCCCTGCTTCTCGAGCGCGTGCGTCCAGGGCTCGACCGCGCCGCCGCGAATGCTCCGCGAAGGGTCGGGAACGATCAGATCGGGGTCCATTTCCGGCCGGGTACCGAGCCCGTTGCACTCGTGGCACATCCCCAGCGGGTTGTTGAAGGAGAAGCTGTGCGGCGCCAGCTCCGGGAAGCTGATGCCGTCGACCGGGCAGGAGAGGTGCTCGCTGTACATGCTCTGCGTCTCGCCGCCCCGGGGAAGCTGCGTGAGCGCCTGGAGGACCCCCTTGCCTTCCTTCAGTGCCGTCTCGACGGAGTCGATGAGCCGCCGCGAGCCGTCATCCTTCTTCACCACCAGCCGGTCGACGACCACCGCGATGTCGTGCTTGCGCTTCTTGTCGAGGTCGATGTCCTCGTCGAGGTCGCGGATCACGCCGTCGACGCGGGCCCGGGCGAACCCGCGCTTGCGCGCATCGGTGAGGATTTCCTTGTGCTCTCCCTTGCGCTGCTCGATCAGCGGGGCGAGCAGCGTCAGCTTCGTGCCCTCCGGAAGCTTGGACAGCTCCTCCGCGATCTGCTGCGCGCTCTGCTTGCCGACGCGGCGACCGCAGATGGTGCAGTGCTGCTTGCCCACCGCGGCGAAGAGCACGCGCAGGTAGTCGTGAATCTCGGTGATGGTGCCCACCGTCGACCGCGGGTTGTTGGAGGCGGCCTTCTGCTCGATGGAGATGGTGGGCGACAGCCCGCGGATCACGTCGTAGTGCGGCTTCTCCATCTGCCCGAGGAACTGCCGCGCGTAGGCGCTGAGCGATTCGACGTAGCGGCGCTGCCCTTCCGCGTACAGCGTGTCGAAGGCGAGCGAGCTCTTCCCGCTGCCCGACACGCCCGTGAAGACCACCAGCTTCTTCTTGGGGATGTCCAGCGTGATGCCCTTGAGGTTGTGCTCTCGGGCTCCCTTGACGAAGATGGTTTCGGGCTCCATGGCGGCCTGGGTCAGGTGGGAACCGGGCAGGATATGCGGCGCAGTCAGTGTTCTCAAGGCGCAAACCGGTCTACACGCGGGGTCTGACACAGCCCGGCAGTCCGGCTTTCCGGCGGCCGGGCAGGCAGCAGGAACAGTCCGGATTACGAGCGCTTCCGCGAGCGGACACCCACTCCAACAATCGAGGCCAACGCGATCCATCCCGGCCAATCGCCGAGGAGCTCGTAAGGCGTCGTTCCCTGCAGCATGGGCACGTCCGCGAGCGCCACGCCGCGCTGGTTGCGGCCGATCCGCTGCAGGACGCGGCCGGTGGCGTCGACGAAGGCGCTGATCCCGGTGCTGGTGGCGCGCAGCAGCCAGCGGCGGTGCTCGATGCTCCGCACCGCCGCCAGCATGAGGTGCTGTTCCTGCTCGTGCCCGGCTCCGTACCAGGAGTCGTTGGTGAGGTTGACCATGGCGTGCGCGCGCCCCTCGCCATGGTCGGCCATGATCGAGCGGACGATGCCGGGGAGGATGTCCTCGTAGCAGATGAAGGTCGCGAACCGCCACGAGTCCCAGCGCAACGGCGCGGTGCTCTGGCCGCGCGCGAGCGGAGTGGAGAGAGGCGACCACTCGTACACCTCGGGGAACCATTCCCCGCCCGGGATGTATTCGCCGAAGGCGAGGAGCTGGATCTTGTCGTAGTGGTCGCCGACCTTCCCGCTTTCGTCGATGACGAAGGCGCTGTTCCAGAGCTTGCGCCCCTCGACGCGCATCGCACCGACGATGGCGGCGACGGGAACGCCACCGGTGATCGCGCGCCCGTCCATCTCGCCTGTGTACAGAGGGCGCGTGTTGAAGCCCACCTCCGGCCAGATCACCAGCTCGGCGCCGCGCGCGTGCAGCTCGGCCGTCTCGTCCTGCAGCGTCCGCACCGAGGCCAGCGGGTTGGCGTGCAGCTCCATCTCGCCGACGTTGGGCTGCGCGAGACCGACCGAGACCTTGTCCGCCGAGCGTTGCACGCGGTCGACGCGGACCAGGCGCACATATCCGTACGTCCCGCTTCCGAGCAGCGCCACCAGCGAGGCCGCCATCGCTCCCACCGGCGCCGGCTTGCCGAAGCGCCAGGCCTCGATGGCGTCGAAGAGCGCTCCGTTCACCACCGCCTGCAGCGCGGAGAGGAGCAGGGTGCCGCCGATCTCCGCGATCTGCACCAGCGGCAGCACCGGCATCAGCGCGACGCCGGTGTAGCTCTGGAAGAGCAGCGGAAAGGCGAACTCGGCGGCCACCAGGGCGAGCGGGAGCAACGCCGCCGCGGGCCATTGCGTGCGCCGGCCCACCCAGACCAGCGCGAGCGACATCACGCCGAAGAGCAGCCCCTGGCCGGCGCAAAGCAGCAGGTATCCGATGAAGGCGACCCACAGAGGCGCGCCGGCGAAGACCTGCAGCACGTACATGATCCAGGTGTACCCCCCGAGGTGCGTGACGAAGCCCATCCAGGCCCCGAGCCACAGCGCGCGCCGCGGGGTCGCCTCGCGCAACGACCAGAGCAGCGGTACGAAGCAGACGAACCCCAGCGGCCAGATGCCGAATCCGATCCAGGAGAGGAAATAGAGGACGCCGGACAGCGTCGGCAGCACCAGGCGGCGCATGAAGCGCCCTCATGTAACATGCCGCCCGATGGCGGTGCTGCTGAACCAGACCAGCAACCTGCGCCTGCGCATCGAGCTGCTGCGCAGGATCTCCGACGGGACCACCCGGCCGGCGTCGCTGGAGATGCGCGTCGGCGTGGACCGCTACCAGCACCAGCCGGGAGGAAAGCACGCCTTTGCGCCCATGCTCGACGTGCCCCGGGCGACGCTCCTCGACATGGATCTGATCCAGTTCATCCAGGCGCTGGAGGAGCTCCTCGACGGTCGCGCACAGACGGCGGCGCTGGAGGCGAGCGTAGACCCGGCCATCGGCCTGCGGTTGCAGGGCGGGCCGGAGGCGTTCCTCGTCGAGGTGGGCATCGATCTTCTCAATGTATTGGAGCAGGTCGGCGGGATGGCCGGCGAGCGCGGCGCCGACCTCGCGCTGTACCGCTTCGCGGTGAACAAGCGCGCCGCCCTGGCGTTCTGCGCGGCCCTGATCGAGGAGTTCGCCGCATTTCCGACCGATCCATCGGCGGTGAGCCCCGGCGAGCCAGCATAGACCGGGCTACGCTTCACCCGGCAACATTACCTCGCGGATCGCAGTTGTCGAGAGCTGCGCGCTGCCCAAGGGCAGCTTGAAACAAGGTGGCGCTCGCAGGTGGCGCTGCTCCCGCGCGATGCCACTCGGCGCGGGCGGGATGCATGAATCCCGGGATCATTCGATGGAGTACAACTTGCGCAAGGTCTCGCCGCGGCGCTCGATCTCGACCTCGATGCGATTCGCGTCGCGCAGTTTTTGATAGATCTCCAGCGCCTTGTCCGGGCTGTTCATTTCGTACCCGTTGATGCGACGGATCACGTCGCCGTTCTGGATTCCAATCTTCGCGTACAGCGAGTCGGGCACGATGGAGAAGAGCTTGAACCCGTTGGCGACGCCATTCGTGAACGAGGGCAGGATGCGCACCTTGGTAGCGAGATCGGGCAGGTTGGTGAGCGCACTGTTGACGCACCCCGTCGCTCGCGCCGTGCTGCGCCGGCATCCCGCGGATGGGCAGCGGCGAGACGCCGAGGTCGGAAGCGCCCAGGCCGTTATTGTCGATGTACTCGTTGACCCCGTCGTGGTCGAGCAGCACGCGCTCCTTCTCGATCGCGTAGATGCGGGCGCCCTGGTAGCTGTCGCCGATCCCGTAGACCTGCGTCTCGTTCACGTCGGGGTTGGTGATCTGGCAGAGCGAGTATCGGAGTGGGTCGGCGATGGCGGTGCCGATCAGGGTCCCGTGCAGGGGCGAGCGGACCGCGCGGTCCCATCCGCCGCGGCGCCCGTCCGCCGTCTGCGTGCCGACGAGCGCTGCCTTCGGAAGGGGAACGTCGAACAACTTTGCCATTTTCTCTGCGTCGAGCTCCAACGGCTTCGGCTGGCTCGTGGCCGGCGGCGTCGCACTCGCCATCAGCACGGCCGGCTTCGGCGCAATTGCCACTGCGGCGACGGTGCTCACAGTGCGCGCAATGAGGTACGCGCTTAGCACGACGGCGAGGGCGTCGCCGGCCCAGGAGTACCTCTGGAGGACGAGCTCCATGAAGAATGGAAGAGCAAGGGCCATGCCATCGATTTCTCGACGACTTCCTGGGCGCGGCACGGCCGGAAAGCTGGCGAGCGACAACGTGACACGCTCCGCCGCACCTTCGATGGCAAATTGTCACGGCG
>VBKI01000029.1 GCA_005879535.1 Deltaproteobacteria bacterium
TCCTCTGCGGGGATGCCCAGCTCTTCGAGCTGATCATGCCCCGTCACAACGAGCGCCTCTACCGCGCCATCCGCTCCATCCTGCGCAACGAGGCCGAGGTCGAGGACGCCATGCAGGCCGCTTATCTCCACGCCTACACCCACCTGCGCGACTTCGAACGCCGCTCGACGCTCGCCACCTGGCTGACGCGCATCGCCATCCACGAAGCGCTCGGTCGCCGGCGGCGCGGATTGCGCACCATGACCAGCGAGGAGGAACCGGACGTGGCTGCCCAGACGCGATCTCCCGAGCAGGACGCCACGGACGTCGAGCATCGCCGGCTCCTCCGGCGCGCCATCGACGCGCTGCCCGATCACTTCAGGA
>VBKI01000030.1:0-2690 GCA_005879535.1 Deltaproteobacteria bacterium
CGCGCGGACGAACAGCTCGTCATTCGCCTTCTCCGAAAGGACCGCGGGATAGCCCTTGATCACCGGCGACCCGCTCAGCGGCTCGCAGCTGGCGGTGCCTCCCTCGGGGAAGCTGAACTCGTCGGCCAACTCGATGGTGATCCGCTGAGTCACGGGGGTGCCGTTGGCATGCAGTGGAGCGGGCACCCGCAACGCGAGGCGCCCGCCACCGGCCTCCACGTCCGCGCCCCACCCTACCCAGGCCATCGCGTAACCCTGGTTGAGGAAGAAGCCGTTGCCGAAGTCGGCCTGCGAGACGGGATCGTTGTTGAAGGGGCCGTTCGCAAACGAGAGGAAGAGAAGGAGATTGCCGCGGTTGTTGATCTCGGAGACGAGCTGGCGGTTCCATTTCGAAAGATCGGCCGGGTACAGCAGCATGTAATCGGCATCGAAGGAGACCAGGCCGTCGGCGTTCCGCGGCGCCAAGTTCAAATCCGTGATCACGGCATTGCGCGGATCGGTCGGGTCGATCTGGAACTCGACGGTGCCTCGCACCTTCTTGTACGCTCCTCCCGAACCGAAGGCGTTGCCTCCTGCGACGATCATGTCGGTTGCCGGATGCAGGAAGACCTTCGTCGGCTTGGCCGCGAAAGCGGCGTCAGCGGTCCAGCAGAGTGCTGCGACCCACAGCGCCAACAGACGTGGCATCCGGATGCCGCTGAATCGCGTTCCGACACTCGCGTGCATGATCATCCTCCTGGGTGTGGCGGGAGACCGCCGACGCTCCGCGCGCGGCGTGAAAGGATTTCTCTGATCTGATTTTCCCCGGAGCGGCTCTTAGGAGAATTCCAAACGGAGAGTCAAGTCCACGCGCGTTGCGCATTTTTACAGCGGGCCGTTCGCCCGCCTTCTGAGACTGGCTATGGTGCGCGTCCACGAAGCCGTGGAATGCCCCCACACCGTTGGCGTTATGCGGCCATGTTGCCCTTCCTGCTCCTCGCCGCGTCGGCGCTCGTCCCGGCGGACAAGGTGTTCCGGCTGACTCCGCAGATTTCGGAGGAATCGTCCTGGTCGCCGGATTCGCGTCGGCTCGTCTTCGATTCGAACCGCGGTGGCGGGCCGACCAAGCTGTACGTCATGAACGGTGACGGCTCGAACGTATCGCAGCTCACCTCTGGCCCCGGAACGGACGAGACGCCGGCGTGGTCGCCAGACGGGCGCCGCATCGCGTTCGTGTCCGACCGCGGGGGCAACCCGGAGATCTGGGTCGTCGATGCCGACGGCAAGAACCGGCGGCAGGTCACGCGGGACGGCGGCGCCGCCATCCACCCGCACTGGGCCCGGGATAGCCGCCGAATCATCTTCTGCTCGGGGCGAGAGAAGCCCGAGAGGTACGAAATCCACGTCGTCGACGCGGACAAGGGTACGGTGACCCAGCTGACGAACGACGGCGGAATCAACACCTTTCCCGTCTACTCCCCCGACGGTTCGCACATCGCGTTTCGCCGCGTGCTCGCCGGCAACTCGGAGGTGTTCGTCATGGACGCCGATGGCGAGAACGCGCGCAACCTGACGAATCACCCGGCGTTCGACGGCTGGCCCGCGTGGTCTCCCGACGGCGTCAGAATCGTCTTCGGCTCAGACCGGACCGGCGAGTATCGCATCTGGGTCATGAACGCGGATGGCACCGACGCGAAGCAGCTCGTGGACGTGCCGGGGCGTTGCACGTCTCCGAAATGGTCGCCGGACGGCCAGTGGATCTCGTTCGATCGCGCGCTCGAGCGAAGTTGCGAGATCCTGCGCGTTCCAGCAGCGGACGTCGCGCCTCGACGCTGACGAACAATCCACCTGCCGAGTGGTCAGGGCCGCCAGCTAGGGTTCGATCCGGACGTCACCATCAGGCCGCTCGTGCCATTGTCGATGCCAAAGAGCCGCAGGATGTGCACCTCCGTGGCCCCGCCCGAGCAGAAGTCGGTCCGCGTGAATGCGAGCTTGCGGCCATCCGGAGACCATGCCGGCTCGCCGTGAGATTCACAGTCCGGGCTCGACAAGCTGATCTGGGTTGCTGCAGAGTCGTCGCGAAGGCTGATCATCCAGATCGCCTGCGAGCACGAATCGAGCCCACACGCGTACCGCGCCATTGCGATCCAGTCTCCGTCCGGTGACCACGCCGGTTGCGAATCGACGACGTCCGGGTCCACCGTCAAACGCGAAGCGCCGGAGCCGTCCGCGTTCATGAGGTAGATCCCGGTAGAGTCGCCGTCGCGATAACTGCGGAATGCGATCCTCGTTCCGTCGGGCGACCAGCTCGGATCGCTGTCTTCGGCGGCGTGATTCGTCAGGTTGACGAGGCCGGTGCCATCGGAGCTCATGACGCAGATCTCGCCATTGCCGTCGCGACGGCTGGTAAACGCGATCCGGTTCCCGTCCGGCGACCATGCAGGACGGAAGTTGCCGCCGGAAGACGACGTGAGCTGGATCGCGCCGGAACCATCCGCGTTCATCACGAAGATCTCGGGCGAGCCCGTGCGGTCGCTCTGGAAAGCCATCTTCGTCCCGTCCGGAGACCATGCGGGAGCGGTGTCCGACGCGGGATCGAACGTCAGTTGCGCGAGCCCTTCTCCGTTCGATTTGATCGTGTAGATGTCGGCGCCGGCCGCGATCGCCAGCGTCATTGGGGGCCTGCACTTGAGGTCGAACTCCGCGGTGAC
>VBKI01000030.1:2765-26796 GCA_005879535.1 Deltaproteobacteria bacterium
TCGAGGGTGGTGATCGTCGTGGTCCCGTTGGGCGGAACGGTGACCGTCGTCACGTAGGAGAAGTAGCGCCAGTACGAATCATACTTCCAGATGTCCGCCCAGTAGTCCGAGGTGCCGGGCGGAGTGCCGGTGGTGACGGCAGTGATGTGCAGCCCGGGAGCCTCTGGAGGCGGCCGCGTCGTCGCGCAGACTGCCGGCGAGAACGCGGACTCGAGCGTAGTGCCCGCCACCGTCTTGACCGCGCGCACTTGATAGCAGTACTGCGTCGCGGCGGTGAGCCCGATGTCCGCCTTGGCCGTGGCGTCTGCGCCCGTCGATGCAGCCAGCGTGAAGGCGCCTTCCGGCCCGTCCTTGGAACGATGGATCTCGAAGCCGGTCTCGTTCGTCGAGTTGTCCTGCCAGACGACGTCGATCCGGCTATCCGACAATGGCGTCGCGGAGACGTTCGAAGGCGCTGCGGGCGCAGGAGGCGCGAGCGTCGTCGCGCAGGCGACCGCTGAGGAATCGGAGTAGGTGGTCCGGCCGGCACTCGTCCGAAACGCGCGCACCGCGTAACAGTATTGCCTCGAGGCGTTCAGTCCGAGATCGGCATACCGCGTGGCATTCGCCCCTGTCGTCGCGAGCGGTGCGAATGTTCCTTGCGGTCCCGCGGACGAGCGCCGCACCTCGAAGCCGCTCTCGTTCGACGAGGTGTCCTGCCAGGAAAGGTCGATTCGCGTCGCGGAAGATGCGACGGCGCTCGTGTTCGAAGGCGGGTTCACGCCGGCCGTGGCGGCGAACACCGGCTCGAGGGAAACGATCAACGAGACGATTGCTGCACTCGTGCGTGTGCTGCTCATGACCGTACCTCCTCGATCCACACTCCAGACCACGTTTGGGAATCGTACGTCTCGACACCCGTCGAGACCGGCCCACACGGGCCGACAGCGCGATGGCGCTACTGTGGCGCTACATGCGGCGCTACCACGGTGAATGGCCGCGTCTTCGGTACGCCTCCAGCCTACGAACGCGCTGTGAATCTGCTGCTCATGATGACCGCCTCCCCCGGGTCACTAGATCAGTTCTACGGCCAGCTCTGCAATGACGGTGCCGCGCTCGTTCGAGTGGATCATCTCCTAGGCGTCACGCCGCGTGAGTGTCACGATCTATCCCTGCTCGCGCCTCCCGAGCAGCTCCAACACGGAGAGCGTCAAGGCGGACACGCCGGCGCGGACTGGTATCGTGCAGGCCGAGGACGAAGTCGGGCTTCGGGAACCGGGTGAACAAACCGTCCTTCACCATCGCATTGGCGCCGCTCACCATCTCTTCGGCGGGCTGACCGATGAACACCAGCGTTCCATGCCAGCGGTCCTTCAGCCCCGACAGCAGCGTCGCGGCGCCAACCCACGACGCCATGTGGATGTCGTGTCCGCACGCGTGCATCACCGCGGTGACTTCGCCTCCTTCGCTCTTGGTCGTCACCTTGCTCGCATACGGAAGCCCGGTTGTCTCCTTGAGCGGCAAGGCGTCCATGTCGGTGCGCACGAGCACGGTGGGGCCATTGCCGTTGCGTAGGATGCCGACGATGCCGGTACCCCCGACATGCTCGGTGACTTCGAACCCGACCTCGCGCATGCGCGCTGCCAGCTTCGCGGCGGTCTTGTCCTCGTGTTTGGACAATTCAGGATTGCGGTGCAGGTCCTGGTACAGCGCATCGAGCGTTGGATAGACGCGATCGAGGCCCGCGAGCTCGGGCACAGACCTGGCCGGTTGGGCATGAACCGCGCTCGCAAAAGCGAGGAAGGCTGAGAGCACAAAGAGGCGGATCATTGCATTCCTCCTTTGCCGCAGGCAGGTGGCGGGTTGTGGCGCCAAGGGCTGCGAAGAGTCAACGACCGACCGCCACGTCAGTCGCCGACATGTGTGAACGCTCGGCACAGTGAGCGCGGATGCCACGCAGGGTGGGCCGTCCGCCCCTCTGGCGCGCTCCGCCGATGGACCCGTAATGTCGAGTCAGCCCCATATCCAGATGATCGAGTCATTGACAGCGCTGTTCGACCGCCATGGCCCCGCGCGATTCGCACTCGCCGCCGCCGTCGTTCTGGCGCTGGGTTGCACGAGTCGTCGCGTGGCAACTTCCGATTTCCCGGCGGTCACCTTCGCCACGATGCCCGACCAGACTGAAAGGCGTGGCCCTTCGGCTGCTGATGCCGTCGAAGTTGTCCTCGCCGCCGCGCGCGACACTCTCGGGGTCAGCAGCCCGCGGCTCGACGGGGATGCGGTGCCCACGGACTGCTCGGGATATCTCCACGCCCTGTACAAGCGCGCCGATGTCGATCTCTTCTCCGAAGGCCGGCCGGGCGACAACGGTGTGCGGGCCATCGTCCGCTGGGTCGAGCGTTACGGACGCGTGTACCGCGCCCAGCTCGCTGCGCCCGGCGACCTGGTCTTCTTCGACAATTCCTACGACCGCGACGGCGATGGTCGCCTGAACGACCGCCTCACGCACGCAGGACTCGTCGAGCAGGTGTTGCCGGATGGCACGCTGCTCATCGTGCACGCGACGAATCATGGCATCGTGCGCGAGCCGATGAATCTCTTTCGTCCGCACGAGGCGACCGGTGCCGGCGGCCGCGCGATCAATGCGCCGCTGCGGCGCAAGGCCACCGGTGATGGTCCAAACACGCCGCACCTGATGTCCGAGCTGTTCGCCGGTTTCGGGAGCGTCTTCCAGCGCGCGTCGCTGGCGGGGGGATCTCCGCCGGATCCGTAGTGTGCTATCAGGCGCACGTGATCATCCGCTGCCTGGCCTTGGTTCTCCTCGGAGTAATTGCTGCCGCACCGGTGGGTGCGACCGCGGTCGCATACGGGCCCGAGCTCGAAGGCTTCGATTACGCGTGGCCCGTCCAGCGCTTCGATCTGGAGTCGCAACGGCAGAAGCTGCACATGAGCTACCTCGACGTCCGACCACAACGCTCCAACGGACGGACGATCGTGCTGCTGCACGGAAAGAACTTCTGCGCCGGAACCTGGGAGACCACCATCCGCGCGCTGGGCGAGGCCGGCTGGCGCGTCGTCGCGCCCGACCAGATCGGTTTCTGCAAGTCGAGCAAGCCGGAGCGCTACCAATACAGCTTCCAGCAGCTGGCCGCGAACACGCGCGCGCTCCTGGAGCATCTCGGCGTCGGGCGGATCGCGTTGCTCGGACATTCCACGGGCGGAATGCTCGCCGTCCGGTACGCGCTGCTCCATCCGGAGCAAGTCGAGCAGCTCGTGCTCGTCAATCCCATCGGTCTGGAGGATTGGAAGGCCCTCGGCGTGCCTTGGCGCAGCGTCGACGAATGGTACGCGCGCGAGTTGAAGACGACTTCCGAGGGAATCCGCCAGTACGAGCAGTCGACCTACTACGCCGGGCAGTGGCGCCCGGAGTATGACCGCTGGGTGGAGATGCTCGCCGGCATGTATCGCGGCCCGGGGAAGGAAATCGTGGCCTGGAGCTCGGCGCTGCTCTACGACATGATCTTCACGCAGCCGGTGCTGTACGAGCTCGATCGGGTGCAGGCACCGACGCTGCTGATGATCGGGCAGAAGGACAACACCGCCATCGGCAAGGACGCCGCGCCGGCGGAGCTGAAGAAGAAGCTCGGCGACTATCCGCGGCTGGGGCGGGAGGCCGCGCGCCGCTTCCCGCACGCGAAGCTGGTGGAATTCCCCGAGCTGGGGCACGCGCCGCAGATCCAGGATCCGGCGCGATTCCACGAGGCGCTGTTGCAAGGACTGCGCTAGCTCCGTCCCGGTTCTCAAACCGGCTATGGTGCGCGGCCATGAAACCGTACGTCATCTGCCACATGTGCACCACCATCGACGGCCGCATCCTCAGCAATCGGTGGTCTCGGCTGCCACGCGGAAAGGACCCCGGAGAGCTGTTCGAGAGCACTGCAGACAGCTTCGGGATCGGCGCGTGGGTCGTCGGAACGACGACGATGCGCGAGTTCGCGGGCCGCAACGTCAAGCTCAAGAAGGCGCGACGGCGCGTCGAGCGGAGCGATTACATCGCCGACCGGCGGGCGCGGCGCTTCGCCATCGGCGCCGACGCCAAGGGCGTGCTCCGATTTCAGAAGCCGGACGTCGAGGGCGACCACGTGGTCCTGCTGGTCAGCTCTCGCGTAAGCGACGATTACCTCGCGCACCTCCAGGACGCCGGCGCCTCGTATCTGTTCTGCGGCAAGCGTGAGGTCGACGTGAAGGTGGCGCTCGACAAGATCCGCCGCGTCCTCGGGATCCGCCGGCTTATGCTCGAGGGTGGCGGGACGTTCAACGGCGAAATGCTCCACGCCGGACTGGTGGACGAGATCAGCCAGGTGGTGGTGCCGGTCGTCGACGGCGGCCGCGGAGTGACCACCATCTTCGACATTCCCGGCGACCCGCCGCCCAAGGCGGCCGCTGCCCTGCGGCTGAAGTCGCATCGAACACTGCCAGGCGGCGTGAGCTGGTTTCGCTACCGCGTCGCGCGCAGATCAGGCCGCTGAGCGACGCAGGCAGCAAGCGCTCTCTCCATTGTGTACGCTGCACGCACACACGCTGATCGAGCTTGAGCGGGCTTGTCCGCATGCACTAGGCTCGCTCGAGTGCTTATGCGTTGCAGCCCTCGATCGACGGCCGGGGTTGCCTGGGCCGCTTCAGAGCTCGCGTCGTCCGCGCATGCCGCGGTGGGCGACGACGCGCTCAAGGACGTCGACAACGCTGCTTGGGTCGCCGAGCTGGAACCATCGATCCAGCCTGTCTGGCTGCAGCGCATCCGCGCCATCCGCCTCGCCGACCGGCTTGCGGAGAACCAACAGCTCGATCCAACGTCTCGCCGCTTCGATCGCTTCGTCCCGTCCGTTTTTGACGGGGAGGGACCGGCGGTGCTCGCCGCTTGGACCAGGTATCTCGCTGCGCTCCGCACCTACCACCGTGCCGATCTCCGCCTGCCCACGGTTGCGGATCATCGGGCGATGCTCGATCGCCTCTCGGGCTCGATTTTCCAGCTCGTGCCTTTCCTCTTGCCCCAGCAATTCGAGGCCATCCGCGGACTCGGCGCACTCGACCAATTCTTCAACAACCTGCGCGACCTTGCCGAGGATGCAGCGCACGGGATCTGCTACTTCCCCGACGACGTGCTCGGCCGCGCTCGCCTGCGCCGTGAGGATGTGCTCGGCGACGGTTGGCGATCGACCCGGGGGTGGCCGAAACTGATGCGCTTCTGGCTCGATGAATACCTGCCGGAGCTGGAGCGCGGCGCCGCTGCTTTCGTTGCTTGCGAAGACCTCCACCCTTCCGTGGCACGGCTCCGCAGCGAATGTCGTGCGCGGTATCTTCGAATCCTGAACCACTTCCGCACGGTCGGCTTCGACTTCCGCCGCTTCGCCGAGGAGTACTGGAGCGAAGTACGCGAGCGCGCGGCCCGCTGAGGGTGGATCAGGGTCGGGGAAGCAGCCGCATTACGTTCGCGACGAGAGCATCGGGATCGAAAGGCTTGGCGATCCACCCGCTCGCACCCACTTCCGCGGCGCGCACTTGAGCGTCGTCGGCCGCGGTCACCACGACGATGGGGGCCGGCGAGGGCTGAGCACGGCGATACTCGTCGACAAACTCACGGCCACTCATCACCGGCATCTTCATGTCGAGCAGGATGAGATCGGGAGCCGCCCGCTCGACCGCCGCCAGCGCTTCGCGGCCGTTGCTCGCGATCTCGACGTGATGGCCATGTTCCTCGAGGAGCTCCGCCTCGAGCGCGGCGAGGTCCGGGTCGTCCTCCACTACCAATATCTTAAGGCACGCTGTCTCCACGGAACCGGTGACCTCTCAGGCTAGCGGAAGGGTGAAGGAGAAGATGCTGCCCTCGCCTTCCCGGCTTTCGAACCAGATGCGCCCGCCCTGGCGCTTGATCAGCTCTTTGGCCATGAAGAGTCCGACGCCCATTCCTCCGTAGTCATGTGGCGTATCGGTATGGGCGCGGTAGAAGAGGCGGAAGATCCCTCCCTGCCTCTTTGTGGGAATGCCGACGCCGTAATCGCGTACCGATGCCTGGGCTTCCCCGCGCCCGCGGTCAGCGCTCAGGACCACTTCGATCGTGCCGCCCGCGGGCGAGTACTTGAGCGCATTGCTCAGGAGGTTGCCGAGAGCCTGCCGGGTACGTGCGCTGTCGGCGCGGACCGTCAGCGGTGCGGGGTCCTCGCGCTGGATCACCACGCGGTGGAGCTCCGAGGCGCCCACGCCAGCCACCGTCGCGCGCACGAGCTCGTCGAGGTCCACCGGGACCGGCGAAAGGTGCAACGTGTCGAGGCGAGCCAGCGAGATATCGAGCAAGTCCTCGACGACGCCGTTGATGCGCTCCGCCCCGCGGTCGATGGCCTCCAGCATTCTTCGCGATCGGACGGGGAGCGTCTGGTCGGTGCGCATCAGCGTGCGGGCGTAGCCCTTGAGAATCGCCACCGGCGTCTTCAGCTCGTGCGCCGCCACGCGGATGAACTCGTCCTTGAGGCGATCGAACTCCGCCACCTCGGTCACGTCGCGCGCCACTGCCACCGCGCCTGCGATCGCGCCCGTCGCATCGCGGATGGGCGCCGCGCTGGAGCGCAGGAAGACCGGCCGATGGCTGCCGGGGTTCTCGAGGACGCCGTCCTCCTCGACGATCACCTCGCCGGCGAGGGCGCGCAGGAGCGGCAGCTCCGCAGGGGAGAATGGGCGACCGTCGGGATGAACCGGCGCAAGCCCGCCGCCCGCCGCTTCCATGGGTGCGCGCGAAACGGCACCCGCGGACGAGAGCTCGAGCAGCCGCAATCCGGCAGCATTCATGTGCGTGACGGCGCCGGTCTTGTCGCAGGCGAACACGCCCTCGATCATGTTGTCGAGCACCGCGTCCAGCTCGGCGGCGCGGCGCGCGGCGACCGCGAGGGCCTGCTCGCGATCCGCGCCGTAGCGGCGGATGCGCTCCGCCGATGCCTGGAGCCGATCGATCATCTCGTTCACGCCCTGGGCGAGCTCACCGAGCTCATCCCGGTGGAAGATCGGGATGCGCCCGAGCCTTTCGACGTCGCCGCGTGCGACGATCTGGTTGACGACCGCGCGGATGCGTCTGAGCGGGCGGGCGATGGATCCGGCGAGGAAGGCAGCGCAGACTGGCGCCCATGACAGCGCGATCAGCGCAAAGAGCAGCAGGGTGAGGAGCTCTCCTTCGCGGTCGCGCACAGGCTGCCGTGAGATCACCAGAGCTACCGCTGGAGGTCCGGTGCCGCTCGGTATCGGGCGATACGCGAGAGCGCTCTGGGCGCTGGGATCCAGGACCGAGTCGGCGGGAGCCCGCGAGAGAGCGCGCGCGAGACGCCCCCGCAGCCCCGGCGCGGCCGCGAGGTCACGCTTGGCATCGTTGTTGACGACGATGGCACCATCGGTGGTGGCGACCGCGACGAGATCAAGCGGCGTCGACAGAGACCGCGCAGCCGTTTCCCAGAGGGCGCGCTCTGGCGACCGCTCGAGCTCGCGCGCCAGCCCGTCGGCGAGCAGCCCGGCACGCGCCGCCAGATCGCGCTGGGCCGTCCAGACCTGGGACATGTACGCGTGCACGCCCATCCAGGAAGTCGGCGCGGTGATGAGCGAGAGTGACAGCACGACGAGCCGCGCGCGCACCGAAAGGCGCCGCCCCGGGATCGGCAGACCGCGCTCGCGCAAGGAGAGCGAGATACGCCCTGCGATCGGGCCGAGAAGCCAGCTGAGTATGGCGTAGGACAGCGGAAGCGCGGCGGCGAAGCAGGACAGCCCGAACAGCACCGTCGCCTCGCCCGCGCGCGCACTCAGCGGGATCTGGTCGGCGAACCAGCGCTGCAGCGAGGCCGTCACGGGCAGGTAGAACAAGAGCCACGAGGTCGCCCAAACGATCGGGAACAGGAGCGGGGTATCGTAGGCCGCGCGGGCGGCGCTGCGAGTGACATCGGCGGGCTGCGACGATGGGTCGCTGAGCCAACGCTCGATCGGGCGCAGCAGCCACGCCAGGTAGCCGACGAGCGCAGTCGTCCTAACGACATAGAGCACGACGACGATGGCGAGCACCGGCGCACGATCCTCGCCCCGCTCGACGGCAAACAGGTGCAGATAAGCCACGGGAATCGCCACGGCGAAGATGAGCTCAACGCCAAACGCGATCGCGGCTACCCGCGCTGTGAGAGATCGAGCCACGCACCTTCCTCTAGCGGCCGCTTGCCTGCCGCCAATCCGGGCTAACTCGACTCCACTAAAGGCTACTCATCCCGAAGGGGCTGCGAGCAGCATCGTGCGTCTGCCCGCTCGCTCCGACGCCTCGTAGCCTCCATTGATCTAGCCTGCACGCGGAGGTGCGATGTGTTCGAGGGCTTCGAAAGGTTGAGCGTCGAGACGACTGGGGCCGTGATCAACCTCGTCCGCGCCGGCAACGGCCCCCCGCTTTTGCTCCTGCACGGCTACCCGCAGACCCTCGCGATGTGGCACCTCGTCGCACCGCGGCTCGCCGAGCACTTCACCGTGGTGGCCGCCGACCTCCGGGGATACGGCGCGAGCAGCAAACCCGAGGGCGGCGCGGACCACGCCGGCTACTCGAAGCGCGCCATGGCGCAGGACCAGGTCGAGATGATGCAGCGCCTGGGTTTCGATCAATTCTTCCTCGCCGGCCACGACCGCGGCGGCCGCGTCGGCCATCGCATGGCGCTCGACCATCCAGAGCGCGTGAAAAAGCTGGCGGTCCTCGACATCGTGCCGACGAGGACCATGTTCGCGCAGGTCAACCAGTATCTCGCGACCGTGTACTACCACTGGTTCTTCCTCATCCAGCCCTTCGACCTGCCCGAGCGGATGATCGGCGCGGATCCGGAGTTCTTCCTGCGCAACTTCTTCTCGCGCCTCGGCGCGGGCGCGCTCGCACCCGATGCGGTCGCCGAGTACGTGCGGGCCTTCCGCGATCCGGCGGTGATTCACGCGAGCTGCGAGGATTATCGCGCAGCGGCGAGCATCGATCTGGAGCACGACTCGGCTGACTTGGCGGCGAAGGTGGGGTGCCCGATGCTGGCGCTTTGGGGCGCGAAGGGCCGCATCGCGCAAATGTTCGACGTCTTGACCACCTGGCGCGAGCGCGCGACCGACCTCCGCGGCCGCGCGCTACCGTGCGGGCATTACGTGCCGGAAGAGGCTCCGGAGGAGACCCTGCACGAGCTCCTTGCATTTTTCCGCAGTTGAACGCCGATGGCTCTCGTCGTCAGAACCCGATGCCGCTGTGCAGGACGAAATCGAACGTGACATGGCCCTCCGCCGCCCCTCCACTGCCGTGGTAGACGATCGGTAACGCGGCTTCGATGAACCACATGCCGAATCCGAGATTCGCGAGCCCCTTATTGATGAGCGGCACCAATCCCGCGGCCGACGGACTGGCCCCGATGGGGAACACCAGACGAAGTCCGGCCGCCGCGGGACCGAAGTTGTAGACGATGCCAGGAGCGACGTTGAATTCCGTCGTGCCCGCCGGGTGGAGCTTCAGGACCACTTGCGTCTCGAAATCGACGACCACGTTCTCGCTCGTGTGGACGCTGATGCCAATCGGGATCACCAGCGGGAACCTGTCAGAAATCGTCTCTGTGGTCTTGCCGCTGACGGGATCCGCACTGGTCGATACGGTGGCAAACGAGGTCGCGACTCCGATGTGTCCGCCCACCTGTCTCACCTGCGCGGAAACGTACGATGGGGCCAGGGCGAGACCGAGAAAAACCAGTAAACAACGCTGGACTGGCATGGGTACTCCCCTCCGCAGTCCGCTAGCGACTGCTCATTAGATTCTCACCGCATGTTCCATTCCTGTTTTCCCGAGGAGGTAGACTCGATAATCCGTTCCGGTCATCTCTCGCCTTTCTATACACCCGTGCTGACGCGAAAGAAGCGGTCCCGAGCCCGAACGACGAAAACTGCGGTTTGTGAATTCCTACCGGCCAGCACCGCAGCGAGGAACAGTGGAGGCCGCTCGGGATTTGGATCGATCGGAGGAAGCGCATCCCGGGTTTCGGGCTGGCTTCTTGATGAGGTCCTTCAACTCTACCAGTGCGAAGTCCGCGAAACTGCCAGACACGAATTCAGCGAGCGGCGAGGCGGACGAGTAGCCGGTTGGCCGGACGAGCGCACGCCGTTGCAGCCGCCGGGAGTGCAGCCCAGCTTTCTGGGCGAGGGCTTCTCCCGTGTGGATCGTCCGGCTCGCTCTGCGCAGGCCCTATACGGTGGCCACGCTCTGCCTGGTCATCGCGGTGCTGGGCGGTCTCTCGCTCTCTCGTCTCAAGGTCGACGTGCTTCCCGCCATCGACATCCCCGTCGTGGCGGTGGTCTGGAACTACCCCGGCCTCATCGCCGAGGAGATGGAAAAACGGGTCATCACGCTCACCGAGCGGGCTTTCTCGACCACGGTGGGCGACATCGAGCGTCTCGAGTCGCAGAGCATCAACGGAATCGGCATCGTCAAGGTTTACTTCCAGCAGGGCACCGACATCGGCGGCGCCCTGGCGCAGATTTCCTCGGTGTGCAACGCGATCCTGCGTGGCATGCCGCCGGGCATGACCGCTCCCGCCATCGTGAGCTTCAACGCCAGCAACGTGCCGGTCGCCCAGCTTACGCTTTCCGGGAACGGAGCAAGCGAGCAGCAGCTATTCGACTATGGCCTCAATTTCCTCCGCCTGCGCCTGTTCACCATTCCGGGGCTCGCGACGCCCGCGCCCTACGGCGGCCGCCAGCGCCAGATCGTCGTTGACATCGATCCCGCAAAGCTCGCGGCGCACGGCCTTTCGCCGCAGGACGTGGTGGACTCACTGGCAAAGAGCAATGTCATCCTTCCTGCCGGAAGCGCGCGCATCGGCTCGCGCGAATGGGACGTGCAGCTGAACGCCAGCCCGAAGCAGATTGCCGAGTTCGACGAGCTGCCCTTGCGCACGGTCAATGGCCGGACGCTGCTGATGCGCGACATCGGCCACGTCCACGACGGCTACGCCACCCAGACCAACGTGGTCCGGGTCGACGGACGCCGCGCCACCTATCTCAACATCCTGAAGAAGGCGGACGCCTCCACGCTGGCAGTCGTCGAGACCACCCGCGACATGCTCCCGCAGCTCCAGAAGTCGGCGCCGGAAGGCGTGGAGCTGAAGCTGGAGTTCGATCAGTCCGAGTTCGTCCGCGCCGCGGTGAACGAGGTGCTTCGCGAAGGGGTGCTGGCAGCGGGCCTGGTCGCGCTGATGATCCTCTTCTTCCTCGGCAGCTGGCGCTCGACCTTGATCGTCTGCAGTTCGATCCCCATCGCCATCCTCACCAGCATCGTCGCGCTCTTCCTCTGCGGACAGACGTTGAACCTCATGACGCTGGGCGGTCTGGCACTCGCCATCGGCATGCTGGTGGACGACGCCACGGTCGAGGTGGAGAACATCCATCGCAACCGCGCACTGGGAGGCAAGAACCTGACCCAGGCCATCCTCGACGGCGCCAGGCAGGTGGCGGTGCCTGCGCTCGCCGCCACCCTCACCATCTGCGTGGTGTTCTTTCCGGTGGTGCTGCTCACCGGCGCCTCGAAGTACCTGTTCACGCCGCTGGCGGTGGCGGTCGTGTTCGCCATGCTCGCCTCGTATCTGCTTTCGCGGACGCTGGTGCCCACACTGGCGCGCATGCTGATGGAGAAGGAGAACCTGCACGAGCACGGCCGCTCGCTGGCGCATCGCTTCAACGAATGGCGCGACCGGCACTTCGCGCGGCTGCGCGATCGGTACTCCTCGGGCCTCGAGGCAGTGCTGGAGCGCCGCGGACTCGTGACGCTTGCTGCGGCGTTGCTGCTGGTCACCGCCGTGGGCCTCTGCTTCGCGGTGGGCGTGGACTTTTTTCCCACGGTGGATACCGGGATGATGCGCCTGCACTACCGCGCGCCGCAGGGTACCCGACTGGAGTCGACCGAGCTGCAGTTGGACGAGGTGGAGAAGGTCATCCGCGAGGTGGTCCCCAAGAGCGAACTGGAGACGATCACCGACAACATCGGCGTGCCGATCTCATACAATCTCGCTTTCGTCCCTACCGACAACGCCGCCGGCAACGACGCGGAGATTCGCGTCCAGTTGAAGAAGGGACACCGCCCCACGCGGAGCTACATCGACCGGCTGCGCAGGGAGCTGCCTGCCAGGTTCCCGGGCTCCGCCTTCTACTTCCTGCCTGCGGACCTCGTCTCGCAGGTGCTCAACTTCGGCATTTCCGCGCCGCTCGACGTGGAGGTGATCTCTCGCAACCCCGAAGCGCAGCGGGACGCGGTGCAGAAGGTGTTCGCGGCGGTATCCCGGGTACCCGGCACCGCCGACGTGCATGTGGTGCAGCAACTCGATCATCCGTCGCTCCTCGTGAAGGTCGATCGCCAGCAGGCGGCGGCCCTGGGGATCTCGCAGCGCGACGTGGCGAACAGCCTGCTCACCTCGCTCTCCTCTAGCCAGCTCACTTCGCCCAGCTTCTGGGTCGATCCCAAGACGGGCGTGAACTACAACGTCATCGTCCAGACGCCGCTCACCCTGATTCGCAGCGTCGACGACCTGATCGGCACGCCCATTACCCCGCAAGGCGCGCCGCCGGCGCAAACGCCGCCCCTGTTGGGTCAGTTCGCCGGGATCTCGACGTTGCAGGACAAGGCCTCCATCGGCCACGACACGGTCCAGCCGGTGGTGGAGATCCAGGCCAACGTCTCCGGCCGCGATCTGGCTGGCACCGCCTCGGATGTGCAGAAGGCCATCGATCGGGTGAAGGTTCCCGAGGGCGTAAGCCTCCAGTTGCGAGGACAGAGCGAAAACATGACCAGCGCCTTCCGCGGCATGGGACTCGGCATGCTACTCGCGCTGGCGCTCGTCTATCTCTTGCTGGTGGTCCTCTTCCAGTCGTGGCTCGATCCGCTGATCATCGCGGTGGCCGTACCGGGCGCCCTGCTCGGCGCGCTCTGGATGCTGGCGATCACCGGGACCACCCTCAACGTCGAGTCGATGATGGGTGCCATCATGGCGATCGGGATCGCCACCTCCAACAGCATCCTGCTGGTCAGCTTCGCCAACGACCGCCGCGCGGAGGATCCCGGCCTTTCACCCGCAGGCGCCATGCTGGAGGCGGGGCGGATCCGGCTGCGGCCGGTGCTGATGACCGCGTTGGCGATGATCCTCGGCATGCTGCCGATGGCGCTCGGTCTGGGCGAGGGCGGCGAGCAGAACGCGCCGCTCGGACGCGCGGTGATCGGCGGCCTGGTGATGGCGACGTTCGTCACGCTGTTCATGGTGCCGGTGACATACGCAGCTTTGCGCCGAGCCCCGCCGCGCAAGCACCAGCTCGAGGAACAGTTCCGCCGCGAAGAATCGGAAGGCCGTGAACCGGAGCCTGCCCATGCCTGACAGGCTCGGTGGACCGGGGTTGCCGCCGCCGGCGCTGGAGCAGCTCGCGAACGCGCAGCGCGAGGAGGAGAGGCGCCGGCACGAGAAGCCGCCGAAGCGCGCGCGCCACCGCAAGCGAGCGCTGTTTATCGTGCTCGCGGTGCTGGTGGTGCTCGCCGGAGCCGGTACCGGCTTCATCTACTGGCGCAAGCACCGCGCCATCCAGGTGGAAGCTTCGCGCCTGGAGAAGGAGCAGGACGCGGGACGCAAGATCCTCGTCGCCAAGGTGGTGGTGCCGAAGCCCGAGCGCACCCTGACCCTGCCGGGGGACGTCCGCGCCTTCACCGCCGTCGGCATTCTTCCCAAGGTAAACGGCTACGTGCGGCAGGTGCGCGTCGACAAAGGCGATCGCGTAAAGGCGGGCCAGCTCCTGGCCCTGATCGATTCGCCGGAGACCGATCAACAGGTTGCCGCCGCGAAGGCGGCGTTGCGCTTGCGACGGATCACGGCAGGACGCGCGCGCAGGTTGGCTCCTTCCGGCGTGATCTCGCGCCAGGACCTCGACAACGCGATCGAAGGAGAGCGCTCGGCGGCGGCGGATTACCGCCGCACCCGCGAGCTGCAGAAGTACGAGAACGTTCGCGCGCCGTTCGACGGCATCCTCACCGCGCGCCTCGTCGATCCGGGCGCACTCGTCTCTGCCACCACGCCGCTCTTCGAGTTGGCCGATCCCAGCCGGCTGCGGGTCTGGGTCTACGTCTCGCAAGACGCGGCGCCGTTCGTGCGCGTGGGCGACGCAGTGGAGTTGACCCAGGACGAGCGCCCCGGCGTGGTAGTGCGCGCGCAAGTCAGCCGTCTGGCCGACGCCCTCGATCCCCGCACTCGAACCATGCTCGCCGAGATCTGGCTCGACAACGCCAATGGCGGAGTAGTGGCGGGAGTGTTCGTCCATGCGACCCTGCACGTGCGCATTCCACCGCTTCCGGTGGTTCCCTCCAACGCCATCCTCTCGCGCGGCGACGAGACGCTCGTGGCCGTGGTCCAGAATCAGGACAAGCTGCACCTGGTGCCGGTGACGACCGGTCTCGATGACGGCAAGACGGTGCAAGTGCGCCAAGGGTTGCGCGGCGGGGAGACGGTGGCGCTGGACGTGCCCTCCGAGCTGTCGGAGGGCGCCAGGATCCAGCCCCTGACGCCGAAGCAGCAGAAGGCCGGCGCTCCGCAGGCGCGATCGGGGGATGGCCCCAGGCGCGGGTCCGCCGAGCAGAAAGATGAGAAAGACGGCGAGGCAGGGCCGTCGCCGAATCGCTAGCGGTCGGCGGGTTCGATCGCGGTACCGGGTGCTGGCGATCGCGGCCAGGGTTCACCGCGAGCTCGACGGGCGCGCCCGGGGGAGGGCTGCCGCGATCGCCGATCGCAGCCGCTCGTCCCCCGGGAGCTTACGGCATTACGTCCTCGTCCGGAGCCACCCGTAGCGCATGTTGCTGCGCTGTGCGCCCGTCTCCAGGTACCTGGCCTTGATCTTCGACAAGTTGTCGTTCTCGGCGGTGAGGTTCGGCTTGCCGTTGTCGAACTCGAGCAGGTCCTTCAGCTGCTTGGGCACCATCGATGCGTAGTTCGTGGGAACGGCCCCGTACGACCCGACGTTGCTGTCCAAGCCATAGAGCCGCGCCAGGTTCAGGCCGAGGATCTTCCGCTTGGCTGTCTCGGTGATGGCCGGGTAACCCCACTTCGCGCGAATCTTGTCGGGGATCTGGAAACGCCAGAACGCCTCCAGCTGCCATTGCGGCGTTCCGTACCAGAGCGAGTCCGATCCGAAGACGATCTGATTCTCACCCTTGAACATGAGGAGCTGGCCGATGATGTGGGCCCAGAGCGTCGGGAACGTGATGATGGAGCTTGCGAAGGTGGTCCCCAGCTCGGCATAGGAGTTCGTGAACCTGCCGGTGAGGTCTGCGAACTCGGTCGTCCAGGAGATGTCGGGCACGCGCTGGCCCTGCACGACCCTGGTCGAGCCGCGATCTCCCCTCTCCGCCGCCACCACTTCCTGCCAGGCGAAGTAGTCGAAGAAGGTGTCCTTGATGCAGGAGTGGTAGGTGATGAAGTTCAGGTCGGGGAAGTCATGGCAGGCCGCAGGCAGGTCCGCGGGATGCCCGAACTCGGGGATGTCGGCCATGCCGTGTGCCAGGCCCTTGTGCACGCAGATGTTGTTGAACCCCGGGATCTGGCCCTTGAGCTTCCGGTAGTACTTCGAGATCAGCTCGAACGTCGGGTAGGCAACGTCCTGGTCATCGTGCCGCCACAGCTTCATGACCGCGTTCGATGACGTGTCGAGTGGAGCCGTGTTCGGCGCTGTGGAAGTGGAGAGCGCCGACCTCCCCGGCTGGGCCGCGTGGGTGATGCAGTACCCCTTCCACGCGTCGGGCCGGTGGTTCTCGGTCTGGTACTGGATGTACTCCAGATTGGCCCTGCCTACGTAGAGGAGTCCGTGGGCCATCGCCCGGCGCGACCCGGCGATGTCGTTGATGAAGTTGCGCGCGTTCGCCGTCTGCGCGGCGGTGAGGATCTCCGCCAGGCGGGCCTCATCGACGTTGGTGACCGGAAGGTTGGTGCCCGGTTGCGCGGCCACGAACGTCGTGACGTTGCTGATCAGCCCTACTGTGACCTGGCTGTCGAGGAAGATGCTCTTGATGAAGCGCAGGAAGTGGAACGCATCTCCCGCGCCTTTTGCGTCCAGGTTCTGGACTCCCGAGTAGGGCGCAGTGAACGCATTGACCTCGTTCACGTACTTGTTCGGATTCGCCAGGTACTCGGCGGCCAGCGCCTTGTTCCAGGGGTAATACGGTTCCTTGTTCGCCTCGTCGAGGAAGCCATCCGGGTTGAACGGGTTCGTGGGGAACCCGAACGCGTCGGAGTAGAAGTTCCCCTCATGCTTGGTCTGGCCGCCCTGGGCAATCGCCCTCAGCGACGGCGCGCCCAGCGTGGTCCGGGTGTTCCCGCGCACGAAGTGGAGCTGGTCGTCGACGACGAAGACATCCGAGGGGAGCCCGTTTGCGGCCGCGGCGGCAGGCTCGAACAGCTCGGCCTTGTCGACGGCGAAGAACTTTCCGTAGACGTCGTTCATGGCAATGAGCGAGGCGGCCATCCCGCCCGAGCTCGCCAGGAACTCGCGGCGGCTGACGCCCAGCTTCTTCGCGGCGCCGTCGGCGAGCTCCTTGATCCGGGCTTCGACCTGCTGCTGCTTCTCGGTCTGCGGTTTCGGCAGGTACTCGCCGTTCGACACGTTCTGGGTCGGGATTGGGGAACAGAATTCCTCGGACTCGACATCATACGCGCGGGAGCACTTGGCCAGCTCCTCCGGCGACATCCACGTGGAATCGGACACGGCTCATCCTCCTCAAGCTTCGAAACGAACTGGGATAAGTGACTGAAGACGACCATCGCGGCGGAGAGAGGATTTCTCCGCCTCACTCACCTCCTTTTTCCAGACTCGAGTTGGCACCGCGCCCGCGCGCCGACGGATGTCGGCACGCTCCCCGAGCGCGGTAGGCAGACAAGTAACCCTGCCGGAAGAGCAGACACTCAGTGTATTGCAAGTGAGCCCCCCGTACTTCGCTGCGCGGCATAGCGGAAGGCGTGTCCGGGGGTCAACCCGGCGAAAGTCGTAGGGTTTTTTTACGCCGTCTTCGGAAAAGGCGCCAGGAACTCGCCTCGATGAAGAGATCAGGCCTGCGGAGGAGCGATGGGACCGCTTCCGCTCCAGGTAGCGGCGTACAATTTTCCGTCGCTGCCGCGCGCGAACACGTCGAGCTGGAACTTTCCCCACGCACAGGCGATGGAGGCGGCAGTAAACGGGATCAGCGCCCCCTCCGGCGTGGCCGGGCAGCCGACGGATTCGAATCCCGTCCAATCTTTACCGTCCCACCACTTGTGCAGCAGATCTCCGCGCTGCCCGCGGGCGAACACGTCGAGGCGCGTCGAGCCGCCGCCGGCGCAAACCGGGGGGCCGGAAAGCGGCACGGGCACCTTCACGGCGGGATAGAGCTGGTCGGGCTCGGCGGCGAGCCCGAGCGAAGCGAAGGGCGTCCATTTCGTGCCGTCCCACCACTTCACCAGCAGATCGCCGCGCGCGCCCCGCGTCGCGATCGCGATCGATCGAATGCCGCACGCGGTGGCGGAGATGGGCGGGAGCACGGGGGAGTCGGGACCGCCGTTCAAGACGACGCCCCCGAGCGATTCGAACTCGGCGAACTCCTTTCCGTCCCACGGGCTGTGCAAGAGGACGCCGGACGCGCCCAGCGCGAAGACGTCCATCGTCCCCGGCAAGAGGCTGCACGCGACGGGCGCGCTCGTCAGGCCCATCGGCACGCCGACGGAGCCGAACCACGCGGCGGGCGACCCGATCGACTCGAACCCGCCCCACTCCGTGCCTCTGAGCGTGCCGTGGACCAATTCACCTTCGGGCCCGCGCGCGACGAGTTGGATCTCCCCAGGAGCCGTCGCGCAGGCGCCGATCGGCCAGTCGACGGGGACGGTGGTGCTGCCGTCGCGAGCGAGCGGCACGCCGAGGGAGGTGGGCGGCTGGAACTCGCCGCGCTCGCCTCCGATCACGAGCAGCTCGCCTGCCGGGCCGCGGCAGAAGACCGTCACGCGCCGCTCGCCGCTGGCAGCGGCGACGGGCGACGAGACGTTCTCCGCGATTGCGGACCAGCGCAGGGGATTCGCCATTGGCGCGATGATACGCCAGCTCGAGGCTTGCAACCCATCGCCGACGACGTCTCGAGTGCCGGCCCGAAAGGAACGATCATGCGTGCTGCCGGCAAAGACGGAGCCGAACGGTGAAGCCTATGCGGAGACCGTGTTGTTGCGGCTGATCACCGAGCGCGGGCGCCCGTCGGTGAAAATCGGCGCGTCGGAACAGGCTGCGGGAATCAGCCTCACCGGCCCTTCGAACACGAAACAGACATGGGTGATCCTGGAGGCAAAAGGCACGGCTACCTCACTGAGATTGAAAAACGAGGACGGCCGAGAACAGATCGTCGCGCCGTAGCGCCTCGCGCTCGTGTTCTGTCGTGACTCAGCGCACGACGTTGCTCCCCTGCGCGGCGTCGATATAGCGCTGAACGTCGGCGGGCTGGAGCAGCCGGTCCGTGGCGAGGCTCGCGGCCACTTCTACCATCGCGGAGGCTGTTCCGGAAACGCGGCGGTTTGGTTTACCGTGCAAATATGCGTACGGCTATCCTCTTCGCGCTGCTCGCCATAGCTTGCGCGCGCGAGCTCCGATCCACGAATCCCGAGCTGTGGTTGGAACTCGAAAGCGAGCACTTCACGCTGCGCACCGATCTGCCCGAGGAAGACGCACGGCGGGCCATCGCGGACCTCGAGTTGATCCGCAACGCGCTGCTCGCGGCCGGGTGGCACGGAAAGGTGGCGTCGCCTGCGCACATCGGCGTGGTGGCGGTCGCGAGCGAACGCGAGGTGCACGAAATCCTCGTCGACAAGCTGGAAGGCGTCGCTGGCCCCCGCCGAAGCTCTGCCCGACCGTGTCGACGCTCGCATCCCGGCGGCTTTTCGCGCGCGGATCGCCGGGATCTCCGCCACGTGCGGAAAGGGCGACGTCATCGGCACCGCTGTGCGGGCGGTGGAAGCGGAACCCCTGCTCAAGATCTGTCGTCAACCTTTGTACGTGCCATCCTCCTCCGCAAAGGCGATCTCGGTGGAGTTCACCATTCGCGAGGACGGTACGGTCGCGGCGGTCGCCATCAAAGGGGCGCTAGACAACGAGGAGTCCGGGATGCTGCGGCAGTTCGTCGAAAGCTGCAGCTTCGAGCCGGTGATCGTCGACGGCAAACCGCGGCGGGCACAGCTCAACCTGACGCTCGACGCGTTCCTGCACTAGCCTCGAGTCGGCCCGCTTGCTGGCACGGCCGTGCAAGCCGGTCACGCTCTTCATCCACGGCGCCAGCGCGGTCGCCAGCTAACCGGCGCGTGAGAGACTGAGCGCGGTGTTGATCAGGGACACGTGCGAGAAGGCCTGCGGGAAGTTCCCCAGGAACCGCTGCCCGACCGGATCGTACTCCTCCGAGAGCAGCCCGACATCGTTGGCCAGCCCGCAGAGCCGATCGAAGAGCGAGCGCGCCTCCTCGATGCGTCCCTGCAGGACGTAGTTGTCCGCCAGCCAGAAGGAGCAGGGGAGGAAGACGCCCTCACCGGGGGGAAGCCCGTCCACGCCGGAGCGCGTCCGGTACCGCATGACGAATCCATCGCGGAGCAACTCGCGCTCGATGGCTCGGACGGTACCGACCATGCGCGGGTCGTCAGCCGGAAGAAAGCCGACCAACGGCAGCGCCAGCAGCGACGCGTCCAGCTCCTTCGAGCCGTAGTACTGCACGAACGAGCCCAGCTCCGGGTCGTAGCCCCGGCGGGTGACGGAATCGTGGATCTGTTGCCGCGCCGCGCGCCAGCGTTCGACGGGCCCCTCGAGCCCGAACTCCTCGACGCCCTTCACCGCGCGGTCGAACGCCACCCACGCCATCACTTTGGAGTGCGTGAACTGCTGGCGCGGGCCGCGCACCTCCCAGATGCCCTCATCGGGCTCTTCCCAGATGGTCTCCAGATGGTCCATCAGCGCGCGCTGCAGCGCCCAGCCCGCCTCGTATCCACCCAGGCCGACGCGTCGCGAAAGGTGCAGCGCGTCCATCAATTCGCCGAACACGTCGAGCTGGAGCTGGAGGGAGGCCGCGTTGCCGATGCGCACGGGACGCGAGCCCTCGTATCCGGGCAGCCAGTCCAGCTCCAGCTCGGGCAATCGCCGCTCCCCGCCGAGGCCGTACATGATCTGGAGCTGCGGCGGCGAGCCGGCTACGGCGCGCAGGAGCCAGTCGCGCCAGGCGCGCGCCTCGTCCTGGTACCCGGCGGTCATCAGCGCGTAGAGCGTGAACGCCGCGTCGCGCAGCCAGCAGTAGCGATAGTCCCAATTGCGCTCGCCGCCCAATTTCTCCGGAAGCGAAGTGGTCGCCGCCGCCGCGATGCCGCCGGTTGGCTCGTAGGTGAGCGCCTTGAGCGTCATCAGGGAGCGCTGGACCATCTCGCGATATGGTCCTGTGAGCCCGCAGCGTTGCGACCATTTGCGCCAGCCCGCCTCGGTCTCCTTCAGCGCTGGCCCGGGCTCGACAGGAGCCGGCGCCGGCAGGTGTGAGGGCCACCAGGTCAGCACGAACGGCACCTGCTCCCCTTCTCCCACGCTGAACTCCGCCACCGTCTTGAGGTCCTCGCCGCGCGTCTCTACTGGCGTGTGCAGCCGAAGGCAATCGGGGCCGGCGATCGCCGAGATGCCGCCATCGATGCGCTGAACCCACGGGACGATCGAGCCGTACCCGAAGCGCATGACCAACTCCATCCGCATCGGCACCCGGCCACGATTTCCCACCACGATGCGAAGCACGTCCGTGCCCTCGCCGTAGATGGGCATCAGGTCGAGGACGGTGACGATGCCCTCCTCGGTCTCGAACTCGGTCTCGAGGATGAGCGTGCCGTCGCGGTAGCGGCGGCGCACCCGCTTCACTCCTCCGGCCGGCGCCAGCAGCCAGCGACCGTTGTCCGGCGTCCCCAGGAGCGCGGCGAAGGACGCATCCGAGTCGAAGCGCGGGAGACAGAGCCAATCGATCGACCCGTCCTTGGCGACGAGCGCGAGGCTGCGGAGGTCAGCGATGATGGCGTAGTCCTCAATGCGGGAGGGCACCCCACCAACCTAAGCGGCCGTCTGGCCGCGCGCACGTGACCTCTGGCCGAGGAGCAGCTTTCGGGCGGCTGTGCAGATGGCGCGCGACGGCACCGATGAGCAGCTTCGCGGCATGATCCGGAAGCTCAAGTCGGGCCAGTTCCGCGCCGTGCAGTTCTTCAAGCTGCACTGAGACAGCCGTGGCGACTGCTCACATCCGCTGCTGACGGACGCCTGCGCCGTGACCCTCGCGACGCACGCGCGTCCCATCGTGATCGCTCCCGTGGGGCAGATCGAGCGGAGGCTCGTCGCTTCGGCTGCGGAAGATTCTCGGGCAATTCTCGGCCGGGACGTGGTGGTCGGTGACGGAGTTCCCTTGCCGTCGCACGCCTTCTCGCGGCAGCGAGACCAATGGCGGGCGGCCGTCATCCTGGACGCGCTCGCGGATGCCAAGCGCGCCGACTGGCTCCGCCTGCTGGGCATTACAGACGTGGACCTCTACGCGCCCGACCTGAACTTCGTGTTCGGCGAGGCCGACGAGCGAAGGGGCGTGGCGGTGTTCTCGACCGCGCGCCTGCGCCTGGCCGCGGAAAGGACCGACCGGCTGCGGCGACGCGCCGCCACCGAGGCGATCCACGAGCTCGGCCACACTTTCGGGCTCAGGCACTGCTCCCGACCGAGCTGCGTGATGTGGTTCTCCAACACGCTGGCGGAGACGGATAGAAAGGACATGAGGCCCTGCGCGGAGCACGCGCGCGAGTTGGCGCGCGCGCTCGACGCCAGCGGGTAGGCGTCAGTTGCGAGCGCCCGTCGGGCTGGGTAGCAGGATTCGGATCGAGATCACGTCGGCGCCGACGCTGCATCTGATTCGGAGAGCAGCCTCATCACCGCTTCGCGCGTGGGCAATCCCGCCTGCGCTCCCAGCACGGTGGTCTTCAGCGCCGCCGCGGCGTTGGCGAAGCGAGCCGCGGCTGGAAGGTCGTCTCCCCGCGCAATCGAAGCTGCCAAGGCGCCAGCGAACGCGTCGCCGGCGCCCGTCGAATCGACCGCCTTGACGGGAATCTGGTCGAGCCAAAGCTCCCCGTCCGCGGAGAGGAGCAGGTTCCCACCGGGTGCGCCGATGATCGCCGCCCCCGCGCCTCGGCGGAGGAGGTTCTCCGCGGCCTTCCTCGCGGAGGCCCGGTCGGTGACCTTGATGCCCGTGAGCACCTCGGCCTCGGCGGCATTTGGACGGATGACGTGGACGTCCTGGAGGACCTCTTCCGCCAGCTGCCGGGCCGGAGCGGGATCGAGGACCACGCGCGCTCCTGCCGCACGGGCGAGCCGGATGGCGGCCTCGACAGCCTCGAGCGGCACCTCGAGCTGGAGGAGGACGACGCGGGCGTTCGCGATGAGCTCGCCGGCATGCGCGACGTCGCGGACAGCGAGTCGACGATTGGCGCCCGGCGCGGTGAGGATCTGCTTCTCGCCGTCGGCGTCCACCATGACCAAGGCGACTCCGGTCGGAGCGGTGGGGTCGCGCGAGACCTCTCGGGTATCGACGCCCTCGGACTTCAGCTTCGAGATGATGGCGGTCCCTCGCTCATCCGGGCCAACGCGAGCCACGAGCGCCACCTTGGCGCCGAGGCGCGCCACGGCGACGGCTTGGTTTGCCCCTTTGCCGCCAGGCGCCTCCTGGTACTCGTCGCCTTCGATCGTCGACCCCGGTTTCGGCAGTGAGGGGCCCCTCACCAGGTAGTCGGTGTTCGCGCCGCCGACGATGACGACATCTACGGCCATCAGGCGCGATCCCTGAGCTCCTTCACGCCGGAGGCCTGAGCGCAGTGCGCGCAGCAATAGATGCGCCCGTCCTTCTCCGCGCCGTGGCCGATGACGCGGCACTTGCAGTGGGCGCACGTCGGCGCGAGGGCCTGGATGGCGCACTCGAAGCTGTCGAACGTGTGCGAGGCACCTCGCATCGTGACCTGGAACGCCTTGTCGTACTCGTTTCCGCACACTTCACAGCGAGCGGCGGGCATCGTGGACCTCCCTGCGAGTGGAAGCGAGGCGCCCTAGTGCGGACGGGCCTCGCGGTCGGTGATCTGCCTCATCGTCTCCGACGCGCGCGACCCTTCCTCGACCTGGGCGATGTCCGACAGGCTGATCACGCCGCACAGGCATCCGTTCTCGTCGGTGACGATCATGCGCGACTTCTGGCGCTCTCCCATGAGCTGCTCCGCTTCCGTGACGTCGTCGTCGGGACGGCAAGCGACGACTTCCGGGGTCATGACGTCGGCGGCGGCCGTGGTCGGCGGCCGACCCTCGGCGACGATGCGGATGGCGATGTCACGGTCGGTGATCGCTCCCAGCACTTTTTTGCTCGAATCGCAGACCGGCAGGAACCCGATGTTCGCATCGCGCATGCGCCGGGCGGCCTCCTGGACCGGTTGCGTCGGGGCAATGCACTCTACGTCGCGCTTCATGATTTCTTCGCAGCGCATTGGATCCTCCTTGCGCGGGGAAAGCCTCGAGACGCGGTGTGCCCCTGGACGGCGATGGATTCAATACCCGCGGGTACGCAGTCGTTGCGCCAACCTCACGCCAGCGCACCTGCGGGTGAGACTTGCCGGTGCACCCGGGATGCATGGGGCAGGAAGCGCCATGCCTAGCGAAGAGACGCGCCGCCTGCTGAAGCTGTTCGGGATTGCGGTCACGGACCTCGAAGTCGCCGTCGCCAAGGGAGCGGCCAAGGATGGGCTCGCGAGCGCGCTGGCGGAGGTCGACAAGCGACTTCGCGAGGTCCAGGAGCTGATCGAGCGGCTGCGGGCGCGGGCTCGATAGCGGAGGCTTCGCCACGCTGACATTGACAGAAGTCGCAACGGCGCCGTGTAGTTCGCGCATGGTGGTCGCCGTAATCGCGGTCTTGATTGCGACG
>VBKI01000031.1 GCA_005879535.1 Deltaproteobacteria bacterium
GGTCGCCGCGAGCATCTCGCCGAGGAAGAGCGCCGCCAGCCAGCCGGCGCGCTTGCGGATCATGCGCGCGAGCGCGATGGTCAGATAGGGCTCGCCGAGGCTCTCGCTGCCGCCCAGCTTCTGGATGTCCTCGGTGGCTTCCTCGCTCACCACCTCGACGATGTCGTCGACGGTGACGATACCCTTCATCCGCCGCTCGGCATCGAGGACGGGGATGGCCATCAGGCTGGTCTCGCGGAAGAGCCGCGCCACCACTTCCTGGTCCGCGTCCTCGTCGACGGATCGGACGTCGGTGTGCATCAGCTCGCTGACGCGGCGATCGCCGCGCGCCGCCATCAGCTCGCGGAAGGAGACCACCCCCAGCAGCCGCTGACTGGAGTCGAGGACGTACGCGTAGTACGTCATCTCCACCGACTGGCGCGTCTGGCGCCGCAGGTACGTGACGGCTTCGTCCACCGTCATCTCCGGCCGCAGCCGCGCGAAGCGCGGGCTCATCAGACCGCCGGCGTGGTCCTCGCGATAGGCGAGCAGCGCCTGGACCTCGCGCCGGGTCTGCTCGTCGAGCATCGCCAAAAGCCGATCCCGGTATTCGGGGGGAGCCTCCTGCACGAGGTCGGCGGCGTCGTCGGGCGCCAGACCGCGAGCCCAGGAGCGCTGCTCCGCCTGCGGAAGGGCGAGGATGAGCTCGACCTGCTCGCGCGGAGAGATGCTGAAGAAGAGGTCTTCGGCTGTGTCCCGGGGAAGAAGCTTGAGGCCCTCCGCGCGCTCCTCCGCCGAAAGCGCCGGCCACGCATCGCGTAGCTCGTCCGGAGAGAGAACGTCCGGCTCCGGCACTGCCGGAGTCACACCTTGGCCTCGCGGAACTCCTCCGCGGCCTTGAAGTCCGTCTCGTCCAGGTCGCGCATCGGCTTGCCGCTCTCGGCCCGGACGCGCTTGAACACCTCGATGACTTGCAGCTTGTGCGGCCGCGAGTTCGAGAGCGGACAAGCCTCGTAGGCCTTCACGTCCTCGTCGCAGTATCCCATCCGCTTCTCGCCGCACTTCGGCTGCAGGTAACGGGCAAGCTCCGGCACCTTGCGCATCAGCTCGCTGCGCATGCGCGCGACCATCTGCCGGATCTCCCACTGCGCCCGCGTGCAAAGCCGAAGGTCGGCGATGTGCAGGAGCTCGGCGAAGTTGACCATGATCTGGAAGTTGGTGGGCGCGGCGTTGGGGAGGACGAAGCGCGCGTCCTCGGCCGGGATGCCGGCCGCCACCGCCTCCCGGTAGACCCGGGTGATCTCCTCCATCAGCTTCTCGAACTCCTTCGCCCTGCCCGCCTCGCGCCAGCTCTCGGGCATCACGTACTCGAGCCGCTCCTCGTTCTTTCCGGTGAAGCGCACGTAGCGCTGCGACTGCTGCTCGAAGGAGATGCCGATGCGGTGCCGCACGAACTGATGGCTGAGCGAGCGCGAGACCCCGGAAATGCCGAACCAGAAGACCACCTGCTCGAGCGGCGAGACGTGTCCGGTCTTCAGGCGTTCCTCGACGAACTGGGCGATCTTCGCTTTGGACAGCCCGCCCGCAGCGATGTCGTCCCAGACTTCGCGTGGCGTCTTCGGCGTGTAGCAGGTGCGATAGGCGCCGTAGAGCTTGGTGAGCGGGTCGTTGGCGAGGTCGATGAGGACGACGTCCATGGCCGCTTTGTACCGCACGCAACGGGCCCGCGGCCCCTTGTTTTTTCAGCGGCGGTGTGGTCCCGCGATCCCGTGGCGCTGTACGTGGTGTCAGACCTTCATCTGGACGAGCGCGCCGAGGCCCGGCTCTTCTCGGACGAGCGGCAGGGGCGGCAGCTTTCCTCGCTCTGCGAGCGCGTGGCGCGGGACGATGGCTCCGAGCTCATCGTCCTCGGCGATGCGTTCGATTTCACCGCGATGCAGCCGCCGCCGAAGGGACTGGGGAAGTTCTTCCGGGAGCTCGACGTGCCACGCGAGGAGCCGCGCCGGCGCGCGCTGCCCGAGCTGCTGGCCGCGGTGCGCGAGAGCAATCCGGTGGCCCTGGAATCGCTCGCAAGGCTCACCGAATCGGCGCCGGTCACGTTCGTGCCCGGCAACCACGACTACCAGCTCGGCGAGCCAGGGGCGGGTGACGCGCTGGCATCGGCGGGCATCCGCGCGCGCCTCGAACGGTCGGCAGTTCGCCGGCTCGCGGGCCGCACCATCGTCCTCCAGCATGGCCACGAGCTCGACGAAGGCAACGACAAGCCCGGCGGCAGCGGCGAGGTGCTGACCGCCGCCCTGCACCACGCGGTCATTCCGTTCCTGCGCCACCGCGGGCCGCCGCCGCACGTCCGCTTCGATCCCGATCGCCTCGTCGCGCTCCGCCCGGAAGAGGCGGTCGTCTCCGTCCTGCAGCGATGGCTCGACGAGAAGACCTTCCGCCGTTTCTTCCGCGCCTTTCTCCGCCTGCTCGCGGAGAACGGCTTCTTGCCGCGTCCGCTCTCCTGGCTCGCGGGCATGGTGAGCGCCGAGCGCGTCCGTTCCGCCGTCGCGGAACAGGACCGGCTCTGGGAACACACCGGACGCTATGCGATCGAGGTGCTGAAAGGAAAACGCCATCTCCCGCACGGCGCTCCGCAGCCGGATGTAGCCGTGCTCGGGCACACGCACGTGCTCGACTGGGCGGTCGAGCGAGGGCGGCTCTACGTCAACCTCGGAACCTGGACCGAGCGCGCCTTCGACGCCAACAGCCCACGCGACGCGTCGCTGCCGCTCCTCCACGTCGAGGCCAGCAACGGACGTCTGCGCGTGTCCCTCAGCGATCTCTCCGCCGCGGATCTCGAGCTGCAGCGCTACGAGGGCTGATCAGCCGCGCGCGAAAGCTCACGCCGCCTGGTCGCCGCGCAAGCGCCGGACGTGCGACTGCAGCTGGCGGATCACGCGCTGCAGCTCGCCCCGGAACGGGGCCACGTCGAGGCCGGGACGCCGCTGCAGATCCTCGAGAAGGATCAGCGCCATCTCGACGCCGACGATCTCGGCGCCCTGCCGGATCTCGGCGCTGCTGCCGAGTTGCTTGCGCAGCTCGTCGCGCTCGGCCAGGAGATCGCGGGTGGCGAGGTCGACGCGCGCCTCGAGGACCTCGTTGAACATGTCGATCTCGGTGCGCTGTTCAGTGACCTCGGACTCTTTCTTGTCCAGCTCCGCCTCGAACTCGCGCAGCCGCCGGAGGAACCGGGTCCGGTCGAAGTCCGCCCGCTGGTGCTCGATCGCGCGGCGCACCTTCTCGGCCACGAGCTCGATGTCCTGGAACGGCTTCTCCAGGTAATCGGCCGCGCCGAGGCGGAGCGCCTCGACCGCCGACGACGTCGAGGCGTACGCCGTCATCACGATGCACGCGCAGTGCGGCTGCAGCTTGCGGACGGCGGCAACCAGGGCCAGCCCGTCCTTTCCGGGCAGGTTCTTGTCCGCCAGCATGCAACCGAAGTTCTCGCGCTGCAGGACGCCGAGGGCCTCTTCCGCGTTGGAAACGGAGATCACGCGGAGGCCTTGCTTCGGCAGCACCCGCTGGAGCACCTGCACGACGATCGGCTCGTCGTCCACGATGAGGACCGTGTTGGGGAAGTTCACGATCTCGATCCCGACCATCGGTGTCCCTCGTCGATCGGTTGTATTCCGCTGCGGATCGCAGCAGCAACTTCGTGAAATTCCGGCGCTTGTATGCGCGTGTCCGCAGGGCCGGGCGAGGGCGCTGAACGCGTGCACATGCGCCCACATTGGGGCGCGGTTTTTCGTAGGATGTCGTCGTGATTCCAATCCTGCTCGTCGCGGTGGGTGGCGCGCTCGGAGCGGTTGCGCGGTACCTCGTCGCGACCGCTTTCGCGCATCGTCTCGGGGTGCAATGGCCATGGGGCACGCTGTTCATCAACCTGAGCGGCTGTCTGTTGATCTCGCTCTTCCTCGGCGCGGGGTCGGAGCGGATCGCGGACTCGAACCTGCGGTACCTGTTGCCCATCGGCTTCGTCGGCGCATACACGACGTTCTCGACGTACGAGTACGAGACGATGAGGTTGTTCCAACTCGGCCGCGGCAGCGGGGCGCTGGCTTACGTCGCGGCGAGCAACGTGCTCGGCTTCGCGGCGGTCTATGCGGGCGCATGGCTCGGGCGCCGATGACCGCGTTCCTGCGCGCGGTGCGCCGGATCGTCCGGAGCATTCCGCGCGGGACCACGCTCTCCTACGGTGAGGTGGCGATCCGCGCCGGCAAGCCCGGCGGAGCGCGCGCGGTGGTCGCCGCCCTCCACCGGCTCGACGACGTCCCATGGTGGCGCGTGGCGCGTCACGACGGCACGCTTGCTCCGCCCGTCGCGCGCGACCAGGCCGCCCTCCTCCGCCAGGAAGGGTGGAAAGGTCGCCAGCGCGGGCGAAAGCGCGGATAAACTCGTTGGGGTGGCGCTCTACGTCGTCAGCGATCTTCATCTCGGTGAAGGCACGCTCGCGCGGATGTTTCGCGACGAGGATCAGGGTAGGCGTTTCACCGAAGTGTGCGACCGGGTCTCCGGCGAGGCGGACGGCGAGCTGGTGCTGCTCGGAGACGTCTTCGATCTCACCGCCGCCATTCCCCCGCACAAGGGGTTGACGCAGTTCGGCGTCTCGCTGGACGTCCCCATCGAGGACAAGCCTCCGCCGCCTCTGCCCGCGGTGATGCGCAGCATCCGGGAGAGCAATCCCGTCGCGTTGCAGGCCCTGGAGGACGTCTCGCAGAAGGCGAAGGTGACGCTGGTCCCGGGAAACCACGACCGGCACCTCGCGGACGCCGGCGGGCGCGAGGCGCTGGATGCCGCGGGCCTCTCCAAGGTGCAGATCGAGCCGATGGCGGCGCGCCGCGTGCTCGACAAGTGGGTGATGCTGCAGCATGGACATCTCTGGGATCCGTCGAACGCGACGCCGACCGGCGGCGGCGAGACCATGACCGGCGTTCTCCACCACGCCGTGATCCCGTTCCTGCGGCATCTGCTGCCGCGCAGCAACGTCCACATCGATCCCGAGAGGCTCGTCGCGCTCCGCCCCGAGGAGCGCGTCATCCCGGTGCTGGAGCGTTGGCTGAAGCCGGGCGTGTTCGAGCGGTTCATCGATGCGCTGCTGGAGATCCTGGTGGAAAACGGCGCTCTTGCGCGGCCGCTCGCATGGGTGACCACACCCTCGCTCTTGCGCTGGCGGCTCAAGGACGACGACGATCTGTGGGAGCGGGCCGGCGCATCCGCCATGGCCGTGCTCGAAGGAGCAAAGTCGCTGCCGGGCAAACCGCCTCCTCCCGACGTCCTGGTCCTCGGGCACACCCACGTGATGGACTGGGCCGTCCAGGACGGGCGCCCGGGCGTGCAGCGGCTCTACGTCAACCTCGGGACGTGGAGTGCCCGCGCCACCGATGCGGCGGGGCCGATGGACGCCGCCATGCCGCTGTTGCGGATCGAGGCCGACTCGCGGCAGCTTCGCGCCGAGCTGTTCGATTGCGCCCGGCGCTGGCGGCCGCTCCAACGCTTCGAGGTGGATCGATGACGGGGCAGGGGCAGGAGCGCAGGGATTGAGGCGAACGCTGCTCGTCCTGCTCACGGCGTCGATCGCGCTGCCTGCGGAAGCGCGCGTGCCCAGGAAAGCCAGGCGCGCGCCGGTGATGCGCGCCGAGGACGATCCGCGCAAGAGGGGCCGCGCGTTCCCCAGGGCATCGATCACCTTCGCCGCGCCGGCGGATCTCTCGCAATCGGCCGAAGGAGCGGTGGCCGTCCGCGTGGTGGTGAAAGGTTACGCGATCGGAGCGCTGCGGCCCGGCGGTCCCGTTCCGCACACCCACCTCATCGTCGACAACGAGCCGGCGATGGAAATCCCCGATGCGAACGCGACGTGGATGCTCGGCGGGCTCTCGCCAGGGCCGCATTTGCTTCGCGTCGTGCTGTGCAGGCCCTGGCACGAGGTGGTGAAAGCGCCGAGGGCATTCGCGATGGTGCGCGTCTGGATGGGGCCGAGGATCCCCGGCAAGGCCGGCAGGGCCGCGGAGTCCGTGACCTGGCCCCAGCCAAGAAAGCCGATCCTCACGTACGTCCTGCCGGTGGGCGCACCCTCCGAGCAACTGGTGCTCGCGCGCCTGGAAGAGAATCCTCCCGACGCTGCCGCCGACGCGGGGCAGGCCAAGCCGCCGGACCCGGTCGCGACTCCGCTTCCGGGGGCGAACCGGCCCGTGCTCGATTTCTACCTGTCGAATGCCAAGCTCGGCCGCCGCGGCGACAAGGTCCGCATCGTGCTCGACCGGCGCGAGCTTCCGTTGATCACCGACTGGAAGCCGCACCTCTTGCGAGGGGCACGCGGCGGCGCGCACCGCATCTCGATCGATCTGCTGAGCCGCAAGGGCGTGAAGGTGAACAACGTGCTCAACCGGAGCGACCGCGTGTTCACCGTCGAGAGCCTGCAGCGAAAGGGCGGATCGCGGCTCGGCGATTCGCGTCTCTCACGCTGAAGGGTCGCCCTTCTCCACCGGCTTGCCGGCCTTCTGCCAGCCCTGGATGCCGGCCGACATGATGTAGACGTTCTTGTATCCGAAGCTGAGCGCCGCACGGGCGCCCTGGTGGCAGGCCATTCAATGCGTGTTCGCGCAATAGAACACGAGCTTGCGCGACTTGTCCTTGGGGAGATCGCTCTCCTTCACCGCCTTGAAGTCGACCCACTTCGCGGTGGGGACGTGTCCCTTGGCGTACACGTCCTTGCCGTTGTTGTCGAAGATGTCCGCGTCCTTCTTGGCGATGAGATCGGCGACCTGATCGATGGTCAGATCGCCGAAGCCCTCTTCCTTGGCCGAGTCGGCGCGCGCCGTTCCCGCGAACAGCAGCACGAGAGCGGCGAACAGGGTCCTGCGCAGGATTCTCATGGGAAGGAGGGTAATCGCGCTCGCCCGCCGGTCAAGCGCTCTTCTCCATCGAAACATGGGGAATGGCGGTACCGTCTTGCACCGCGCCGGAGGCGGTATACCCAGCCTTCTCGTAAAAGGCTTGTGCCTGTACCTGTGCCCAGAGGGTCAGCTTTGTTGCTCCGCGTCGACGCGCCTCGTCCTCGAGAAACGCGAGGAGCGCCTTCCCGACGCCGCGCCCGCGAGCGTCATCGATGACGGCCATCCGTTGAATCCTGGCAATCCCGGGGGCAACGAAGATCAACCTGCCGGCGCCGCACGCAACCCCATCGAGCACCGCCAGCGCATGCACAGCGTCGGAGTCAAGCCCGTCCAACTCGAGGCTCGGCCGCACGCCCTGCTCTTCCACGAACACCGTCCAGCGCAGCCTCAGGCACTGCTCGACGTCCTTCGCGCTCCGCGCGAGTCGAACCTCGATCATGCCTGCTTCGGCGCCAGCCATCGCTCGGTGGCCACCGCCCAGAGAACAGCGCCGAGCACGCAGAAGAGCGCGAGCGAGACCAGATTGCTGGTGGCGAATCCGGGGATGGTGCCGCCCACGTTGATGGAGTTGAGGAAGTTCCGCGTCGGTTCAGAGAGCTGCAGGAACGCGAGGATGGTGCCGATGACGCTGGCGCCCGCGATCAGCCCGGAGGCGAACAGCACGCCGGGACCGCTCTCCGCCTCGGCTCCGCTCAGCTTTCGGCTCGCGGTCCGGTCGGCGATGTACCGGACGATGCCGCCCATCATGATGGGGGTGCTCGTCGACAGCGGCAGGTAGACGCCGACGGCGAAAGCGAGGCTCGACATCCCGCAGAGCTCCAGGACCACGGAGACGAAGACGCCGATCAGCACCAGCCCCCAGGGCAGACGCTGGGTCATGATCCCCTCGATGATGAAGGACATGAGCACCGGCTTCGGCGCGCTGAACTTCGACTTCACCTTTTCGCCGTTGTCGCGCGTGTCGAGCTTTCCGTTGATGCCGGGATCCTCGAGATACTTGATGTGCCCGGTGTCGTCGACGAGGTACTTCCCGGCGGGCACCTCTCCCCGTGGCTCGCGCAGCCAGATCACGTTGTAGGCGTTGGCGTCGCGCCCGGAGTCGGCGCCGCGCAGGCGCTCCTTCTCGCCGCTGTAGTCCGCCTCGCTGAAGCGCACGTTCGGGTAGCTCCGCGCCGCGAACACCGTTCCGGCGTCGTTGAGCTTGAGAATCACGAATCCAAGCACCAACGCGGATGCCAAGGCGCCCACCAGGATGGCGATCTGCTGACGCGACGGGGTCGCGCCGACCAGATATCCGGTCTTCAAGTCCTGCGAGGTGGTGCCGCCGTTGGAGATGGCGATGCAAGCCACCGCGGCGATGCTGAGGGCGGCGACCTTGTAGGGAGGAGTGACCCAACCGAGGGCGAAGAAGATCAGCGACGTGATCAACAGGGTGGCGACGGTCATCCCGGAGATGGGATTCGACGAGCTTCCGACCTCTCCCGTCAAGCGTGAGCTGACGGTCACGAAGAGGAACCCGAGCACCAGGATGAGCACCGCCCCGAGGACGTTGATCTTGAAGGAGGGGACGAGCGCGCAGACGATCACGATCAGCAGCGAGCCGACGCCGACCACCCAGAGGGGGATGTCCCGGTCGGTCCGCAGCGTTCCCGAAGGTGCCTGCGAGCCGCTCAACGAGCGCATGCCGCGCATGGCACCGCCCACGATCGTCGGCAGCGACTTGAACAGCGAGATGATGCCTCCGGCGGCGACCGCGCCAGCTCCAATATACAGAATATACTGATGCCAGACATCGTCGGTGCTCATGTTCTTGATCAGCGTCGTGGCCGGATAGATCGGCGTCGTGGCTGTGCTGCCGAAGAGCTTGATGGCCGGCATCAGCACCAGGCTGGAGAGGATGCCGCCGGCGCCCATGATCATCGCGATGAGAGTCCCGATGATGTAACCGACTCCCATCAACTCCTGCCCCACTTCGCGCGATAGGTTGCCTCCGTCGTAGGTCCTTGAAGGCGCCGAAGGCTTTGTACCCGAGGGCGAAGACGCCGCCGACGCCGAGGCCGGCGAACACCGTCTTCGCGGTGGTTCCGCCGGTCTCGCCGGAGATCAGCACCTCCGCGCACGCGGTCCCTTCGGGGTAGACCAGCGTCTTCGCTTCCTTGACGATCAGCGCGCGGCGCAGCGGGATCATCATCAGGATCCCCAGCAGGCCGCCGAGAATGCTGACCAGGATCACCTGCGAGATCTGCAGGTTGTACCCGAGGATCAAGAGTGCCGGCATGGTGACGCCCACGCCGAAGGCGATGCTCTCGCCCGCGCTGCCGGCCGTCTGGGTGATGTTGTTCTCGAGGATGGTCGCGCGCCGGGTGCGGAAGACGCGGGTGAAGCCGCGAAAGATGGTGATCGAGAGCACCGCCACCGGGATGGAGGCGCTGACCGTCAAGCCGACCTTCAGCACCAGGTACATGCTGGAAGCGCCGAAGAGGATGCCGAGCAGCGTGCCCACGATCAGCGGGACCGGCGTCAGCTCGGGAATGTCCTGTTCAGCGGGGATGAATGGCTTGTGCGCAACCTCTTCCGACGCGATGGGCACCCGGTCCGCGGTGGCCGTCCGCGGCGCTTGCGACTCGGGAGCCTGCTCGAGCGCGGGCATCTGCATGGTCAGGGCATGGGTAGCATGGAGTGCGTGTTCCGGTCACGGCGTGGGTGCGTGCGCCCGCAGCGAGAGCCGTCGTAGGATTGGACGGTGTTCAGCGTGAGGCTGGTGGCGCGGCCGGACCCGCGCATGGTCGAGGTGCCGCTCGAGATCGAGGCGGAGCTGCCGCGCGACTTCGAGGGATCGGCCCAGCTTGCCTCCAGCGGACTGCCCCGAAGGGTGCGCATGCGGGCGCCCAAGGACTCGCTGAAGCTGTCCACGGCGTACCGGACGGATCAGCTCGCTGGCGACATCGTCCGCACCGCGATGCGCGGCACCGTCAACGACATCATGCGGGTGCAGGACGCGGTGATGAAGTTCATCCGCGCAGTCCGCGAGCGGCGGCAGGACGGGGCGACGCTGGTCGTCTCCAGCAACGGCCGCGGGAAGATCGACATCGCCGAGCACGTCCCCGCCCCACGCGTCGCCTCACCGCCCGCCGCCGTCGCGCCGGCGCCGGAACCCCCGCCACGCCCTGCGCCGCCGCCGCCGCCGGATCGCCTGGCCGTGGTCGAGCGCCGCGTGGCCGATCTCGAGGCCGCGCTTTCGCGCGTCGCCCCTTCCCGCGATCTGGCGGACCGGATCGCGGCCCTGGAGCAAAGCTTTCCCACGGCGCCCATCTCCCGCAAGCCTTCCCATCCGCTCGACGAGGATCCGGACCGCTCTCCTGCTCCCCCGCGGCGGGCCACGGCCATCGAGGCCTATGCCGAGGGTTTGCGGATGGAGCTGCGGGCCCGGGCAACCGGGGCTGCCGCGAAAGCGCGCGCGGCGATGGAGCGCGGCGATCGAGCGGCGGCGCTCGCGGCGGACGCCGGGATCCTCGGCGCGCCGCAGGAGGGCATTGCCCAGGAGCTGCGCGACGCCGCGGCGCACGCAGCGGCGCGACAGTCCGGGCTCACCCGGCTGGCGGAGGAGATCGAGTTCTACGCCGGGTCCGATCTGTCGATGGCATCGCAACTGCTCACCAAGCTGGAGGAGACGACGATCGCGGCAGACCCGGCGCCGGCGCTGGAGTCGGTCTCGCAAGCCGTGGCGGGTGCGGCCAAGGCCGCCGAGGGCGATGCCCGGGCCTCCTGGCTGCAGCGCGCCGCGGCGCTCTGCGCGTGGCAGCTCGTCGACCCGAAACCGGGGCAGCCGCTCGAGCCGGAATGGCACGAGGCGCTCGATACCGGTGGGACCGAAATCATCGCCGTCGTCTGTCCGGGACTGAAACGCTCCGACGGCACCGCGATCACGCGGGCGCGGGTGCTCGTGGATCCCAAGCCGAAGGAGACACCGCCGCCGGCTCCCGAACACGCCGCCGCGGCCGCTCGAGCAGCGACGGCACCTGCGCCGGTTGCGACGCTCGAGGCCATGCAGCCTCCGGCGGTCAACGGGCTGGTCGCTGCGGCGCTGCCCTCCGAACCACCGCCGCCGGCGCTGCCCGTGGAGCCCGTCGCGTCGGCATTGCCGGCTGGTACCGCTTCGGTGACGCCGCTGGCGCTTCTGCCCGCAGCGAACGGGTCGGTGCTCTCACTACTCGACCTTTCCCTCTCCGGAGAGACGGAAATCCGTCCGGAGGAGGCGGCCGCCGCCGCGGCTGCCGCCGCGCGGGCCACGAAGGTGGTCGCGGACGACGCGACGGTCCGCGACGAAGCGCTCGCCGCCGTCGGGTCGGAGCAGGTGCACTACGAGATCGACGACTCGGACGTGGAGGAGATCCATACTCTGGTAGACCCCGTTCCGGCCGCGTCGAAGGAAAGCAACTAGCCGCTGCCGCACCGGAGGTGCGGCTTTGCGGCTACGCCTTGGCTTGGCCGTCTCGCCGCGCGCGAACGTAGTGACCCGGTACGCGCTCGCGGACCGCGCGTCGCGACGATCATCAGCGTCGCGCCCGCGCCACCCACGCTTCCACGTCTTCCAGCTTCCGGGGAAAATCCGCGGTCAGCAGCCGCCACTTGCCGTCGCCGAGGAAGAGCACCTCGTCCTCGATGCGCACGCCGAAGCCGCGCTCGGGAAGATAGACGCCCGGCTCGACCGTGAAGACCGCGCCGGCGGGGATCGGCAGGTCGTACTCGCCGGCGTCGTGGACGTTGAGGCCGACGAAGTGGCCGAAGCCGTGAATGAACTTGTCCAGATATCCGCTCCGCCGTAGCGATTCCTCCGCCGCTTTTTGCAGGTCGCTCATCGACGCGCCCGGCCGGATGGCAGCGAGAATGTCCTCCTGCGCCTGGTACACCGCTCGGTACACTTTGGCCTGCTCTTCGGTGAACTTGCCGCTCACCGGGTAGGTGCGCGTGACGTCGGACGCATACCGTCCGTACTCGGCGCCCGCGTCGATTACGACCAGGTCGCCGGAACGCAGCATGCGCGAGTTCTGGCCCCAATGAAGCACCGCTCCGTTCTCGCCGCTCCCCACGATGGTGCCGTAGGCGAGCCCCGTCGCGCCGGCGCCGAAAAACGCGAACTCCATCTGCGTCTGCACGTCGCGCTCGCTCACTCCCGGTACGGTCGCGCGCGCCGCCGCATCGTGACCTGCCCGCGTGATGGTCACGGCCCGCTCGAGCAGCGCAATCTCCTCTGGAGCATGCGCCGAGCGCATCCGCGCGAGCAGATCCCGCTTGTAGACCAGCTTCAGGCCCAGGGCGCCCGCCCCCTGCTTCAGCGCCTGCACGTCGGTGCGCTCGTCCTTGAGGTCTTCCGCCGGCGCGACGACGGCGAGACAGTCGTGCGCCGGCGCCGACCCGAGCAGCCATTTGCCCCCGTTTCCGCGCCGCACTTCGTCGACGGCGTACTGCGCTTTCAGCGAGGGGCTGAGCGGCGCGCGCGGTCCCGTCCAGCGCTCCGCCTCGGGATCCCGCGGACGGAGAAAGAGGACGTGCCGCCTGTACTTCGCCTTGGGCATCAGGATGAGCCAGGCGCCGGGCTCGTTGATGCCGGTCAGCCAGAAGAAATCGTCGTCCTGCCTGTACTCCTGCACTACGCCGGTGGGCTCGCCCTGCGCGGCGATGGCGGTGGCGCACCCGCCGATCTCCTTCATCAGGCGTTCGCGGCGGTCGCGGTAGAGGGAGGCGGGAAGCTCGGGCGGAGGTTGCGGATTCGGGTGCGCGAACCCGGCGGCGGCCAGCAGCGGGAGCAACATGGGGACGGCGAGGGTAACCGAACGGGTTCCGATTGACATCCCCCCGATGCTGGTCTATTCCGCGCGCGCTTCTTCCCCGGGAGGGGCCGTCCAGATGGCACGCGATCTCGGCACCAAGTACGTCTGCTACAAGTGCGGCACCAAGTTCTACGATCTGAAAAAGCCGGTGCCGGCGTGCCCGAAGTGCGGCGCCGACCAGCGCGAAGCGCCGGTCGCGAAGCCCACCTCCGCGCGGGCCGCGAAGGCGGTTCCCGCCAAGGAGCCCGAAGAGGCGGAGGCCCCTGCCACCGACGACGAGGAGGCGGAGACCGAGGACGACGAAAAGGAAGACGAGGACTAGGCGGGAACCCGCCTACGCAGTAGCCGAAGCTACGCTGCCTTCTCGACGCGGGAGTTCTTCAGCCACTCGGGGACGCGGTCCTTCCGGTAGATGAAGATCGCGTCGTACGGGCAGGCCTTCTCGCATTCGCGGCAGCCGGTGCAGTTCTTCTCGATCACGCTGACCACGCCGAGGAAGCTGTTCGGGTCCTTGACGTGCACCATCTCCAGCGCCTCGAACGGGCAGCGCTCGACGCACTTCTCGCAACCGGTGCACGCCTGCTCGTAGACGAAGGCCAGCGGGCGCTCGTTCTTCTTCAGCATGTGCTGCACGTTGCCGTATTGATCGAGAATGGCATCCACCGGGCATACCGGACCGCAGGCGCCGCAGTCGATGCACAGCTCCGGCCAGATGATGTGGAGGCCCTTGCGCTCACCGGTGATCGCGTCGGTGGGACAGCGCTTCACACAGGCAGTGCAGCCAATGCACGTCTCGATGATGCGAAAAGCCATGGATGGTCCTCTATACAGGCAATCGGTAGAGCATCCAATAGACGACGACGCCGGTCACCGAGACATATGCCCAGACGGGGAACGTCCACACGGCCAGGCGCCTGTGCTTCTGGAAGCTCTTGCGCACCGCCGACAGCCACATCGTCCGCAGGATCAACGGCAGAGCGACGACGGCGAGCACCGTGTGCGTGCCGAGCAGCACCAGGTAGAAGCTGCGGAACGGCCCCTGGTACCGATGGACGCCCGTGAGCGCGAACCGGGTCAGATATCCCACCAGGAAAAGCGACGAGGCGGTGAAGGCCGCCGCCATGCATTTCCAATGCAAGCTGTAGCGCCGCGTGCGGATGGCCCAGTACCCGGCGAAGAGAGCGCAGGCGCTGGCGCCGTTGAGCGTCGCGTTGACCGTCGGCAACGATTCCGCCAGTGTCAACCTCGCCCCCCGACGGTGAGGCCGCGAGCGTCGCGGAGCAGGCGGTCGCGATCATCCGCGTCGTAATACCCGCGGATGCGGCCCATGCGATCGACGAGCACCAGCCGCTCCCCGTGCATGATCTCGAACGCCTCCAGGTGCGCGTCGGCCGGGTCTCGCGGCACCTTCGCCATCGCGGTGTGGAAGCCGCGCACCACGGTGCGCTCCACCTCCTGCTGCCGCCCGGTGAGCGAGCGCCATAGTCCCGCGCGTGCGCCGAAAATCTCGCCGTACTGCTTCAGCTTCTCCGGCGTGTCGCGCTCGGGATCCACGCTGATGGAGAGCAGCCTGATGTTCCCGCCCTGCTCCGGCGGGATCAGCCGGTCCTGCAGCTTCTTCATCTTCGCCTGCAGCCGTGGGCAGGCGTCCGAGCAGGAGGTGAAGACGAAGTCGGCGATCCAGACGTTCCCGAGCAGATCTTCCTTCGCGAACGGCTTCCCGTCCTCCGCGACCAGCGAGAAGGCGGGCAGCTCGCCCAGCATGGGCAGGTCGGGCGCGACTGATTGCCGCAACAGCAGGGCCCCCATCGGCACGGCGAGCACGATAGCGGCGAAAGCGATCCAGCCGGGGTGGAGGACGAGCTTTCCGGGCTTCTCGGCAACGGCCTGCATGCCGGGCAGTTATAGTCGCCCCGGAGGCCCTCCGGCAGCAGGAAAGATCCTTACCTCCACCTGGTGAGCAGTCGCTCCCGGTCGAAGAGGCGGATGGCGAGCGCGATCAGCGCCAGATCGGCCAGCGCGACGCCGCCGGCGAGCGCGAAGTAGAAGCGCGGTCCGAGCGAGATCCGCCCCGCGAGCTCGAAGACGAGCAGCGCCACCAGCGGGAGCACGGTCGTGGCGGACAGGTTCTGCGCCGCGCGCGGATCGAGGATGCGCGAGGAAACCACCACGGCGGCGGCGTTGCCGAACAGGGCCAACAGGGGCGAGAGGACCAGGATCGCGAACGTCCAGGCCGCGTCCGGCAGCAAGAGCCGCCCGGCGACGGCATCGATGCCGGTGCAGAAGAGGACGGCGGCGATCCAGGTCATCGCCAGCGCCGGCACCATCGCCGCGATGCTCTTGCCGAGGACGATGCTGAGGGTGCTCACGCGCGTGGCCAGCAGCGGCTCGAGCGTGCGCCGCTCCCGCTCGCCGCCGATGGACTGCGCCGCGACGAGGATCGGCAGGAAGATGGGGAGAACGAGGAACATCGGAAGCCATTTGACGGCGAGGATTCCGCCGATGGCGACGACCGGTCCTCCCGGAGCGTGCACGTCGTACAGGTCCTTGATGGAGGCCAGCGCCTGCTCCGGCGCGGCATGCACGAGCCAGGCGAGGAGCAGGACGGGAACGGCGACGACGACCAGCGGGAGGGAGGCCATCGACAAGAGCAGCACCGGCGAACGGCGCAGCTCGAGGAGCTCCTTGCGGAGGACGACGCGCATCATGCGGCGCGCGCCTCGGCGAGCAGCTGCAACCAGGCGTCCTCGAGCCTGTCCTGCTGCGGCGTTACGCCTGCCACGCGCGCACCCGCGCGGACCAACGCAGCGACGATCTCCGGCACATCGGCGAGCGGCTCGATGAAGAGGCTGGTTCCCGAGACACGCAGCGAGCGGCAGAGGGCGCGAACGGCGTCCGGCTGGAACGGTTCGGCGAGCTCGATGCGCACCAGGTTGCCGCGGCGGATCTCGTGGATGCCGACCAGGCGTCCGGCGATGAAGGCGGCGCGCGAGCAGAGGCGCTCGACCTCGTCGAGGTGGTGCGTGCAGAGCACGATCGTCGCGTTCCCGGCGGCAAGGTCCGCGATCAAGCCCCGGACCTCGCGCGTCGCTTCCGGATCGAGCCCGACCGTGGGCTCGTCGAGGAGGATCACCTCCGGGTCGTGCACCAGCGCGCGGGCGATGGCGAGCTTCTGCTTCATTCCCCGCGAGAGCTCGGCGAACGGACGATCGGCGTGCTCGCGCAGCGCGAAGCGATCCAGCAGCGCGTCGCATCTGCGGCCGGGCTGCGGCGCCCGCTGCAGCTCCGCGAAATAGAGCAGGTTCTCTCGCGCGGTCAGCCGATCGTAGAAACCGGGTGATTCGGTGAGCAGCCCGACGCGCGCCCTCAGCTCCGCGCCTCCGGGGCGACCTGGCGAGATCTCGCACCCGGCGACACGCGCGCTGCCCGCGTCCGGGGCATAGAGGCCCGCGAGCATGCGCAGCGTCGTCGTCTTGCCGGCCCCGTTCGGCCCCAGGAAGCCGAAGACCTCCCCCCGCTCCGCCGCGAAGGACACGTCCCGGCACGCCGGGCGGCCGCCGAAGGATTTGGAGAGCCCATGCGCCTCGATCGCCGCCAAGCGGCGCCGATCTTACCCTTCCGCCTTGCCCGGCGTCTTGCCCGGATCGGGGGGCTGCCGCTGCGCCTCGTCGTCGCCACCCGATTCCGCGGAGCCGGGCGTCTTGCCGGCCGGGTCCGTCACGATGGCGGGGTTGCGCGCGTTGCCGGTGGACGGAATCGAGCCGTCGGCATTCGGCCGCGGCTCCACGCCGGAGCGGGTCTCGCCGGTGCCGATGCCGCGCTCGTTCTTGATCACTCGGATGTCGTCGGGGTCCGTCATGGCAGAACGGTATGTATTCGGCTACAAGGGCGCGATGCGCGCGCAGGCAGACGTCATTGTGGTCGGCGCGGGCCACAACGGCCTCGTCGCCGCGCTGATGCTCGCCCGGCGCGGGCTCGACGTCCTGGTGCTCGAGGAAAAGGACGTGGTGGGGGGCGCCGCGCGCACGGAGCGGCCGTTCGCGCGCGTGCCCGGACTTGGCACGTCGACGGGCGCCTACCTGCTCGGACTGATGCCGCCCGAGCTGCTGCGCACGCTCGGCATCGAGCTCCCGCTGCTGCGGCGCGATCCGCACTACTTCCTGCCGACGACCGGGAAGCGGTACCTCCTGTTCGGATCCAATGCCAACGCGATGCGCGAGCAGTTCCTCAGCTTCTTCAGCGAGCAGGACTGGCGCGCAAACGAGGCGCTGCAGCGGGAAATCTCTGCCATCCGCGACGACGTCGCGCCCACCTGGCTGGAGGAGCCGCTGTCCCTCGAGGACACTGCCGCGAAGTACGTGCGGCCCGCGCTCCGGCAGATCTTTGTCGATCTCTGCCGGAAACCGGTCGGGCAGTATCTCGACCGGTTCGGTTTCCGCAGCGACCTGCTCAAGGCGATGTACGCCGTGACCGACGGGTTCTCGGGCCTGAGCGGCGACTGGGACACACCCGGGACCGGCATGAACTTCCTCGTCCACAACATGTGCCGGCTTCCCGGCAGCGACGGCACCTGGATGATCGTCCGGGGCGGTATGGGAACCGTGACGCAGACGCTCGCCGGTGCCGCAAGGCAGGCAGGAGCGACGATCGAGACCGGGCGCGGCGCCAGGGCAATCGCGACGGGACCGCTGCGCGTCTCCCTGCACGACGGAACGGAGGTGAGGGCGCGCGCGGTGGTGGTGAATGCCGACCCGTTCCGCCTGCGCGAGCTGATCGGCGGCGAGAAGGTGCCGGAGGCGTGGAACGCGCGCGTCGAGGGCTACCGCCGCGACGGGACCACGTTGAAGGTCAACCTCGCGCTGAAGGAGCTGCCGCGTTTCACCTGCCTTCCCCACGACCGCGGTCAATTTGGAACCACCATGCACCTGCTTCCCGACGAGCCGAAAGTGATGGAGGCGATGCACCGCGCCTTCGCGGACGTGAAAGCGGGCCGGCTGCCGGAGTTCCCGACCATCGAGTGGTACGTCCACACCACCGTCGACCCTTCCCTGCGCGACGCGCATGGGCACCACAACTCCGCGCTCTTCGTGCAGTGGGTGCCGTACGCGCTTTCGGGCACGAGCTGGGATGCGGAAGAATCGCGTTACGTGCGCCACCTCCTCCACATCTGCGATCGCTTCGCACCGGGCACCTCGGCGCTCGTCGCCGATGCTTTTCCCCTGACGCCGCCGAAGATCGAACAGCACTTCGGGATCTCGCGCGGCCACATCCACCACGTCGACAACTCCTTCGGATTCGCCGATCGCCTCCCCTATGCGACACCCGTCGAAGGCGTGTACTCGTGCAGCGCGGGTTGCCACCCCGCCGGCTCGGTGATCGGGGCGGCAGGGCACAATGCCGCCGCGCGGGTCTTGCGCGATCTCGCCGCCTGACGGCTACCGATTGATACGCACAAGACACATGTTCCTGCATGCCCCCCGCCGCCGCGACGCGCGACACGCTCGCGCGATGGACTGAAGCGTCCCGGAGCACGGCGCTTGCAAACATCGGCCGGGACGGAAGCTGCGATGCGAACGCGCGCTTCGTCGCTCTGAACTCCGGCAGGGGAGCGTGGCGCTGGCTCAGCGGACCCCATGCGCGGGTGCGGTATTCGAGCCTCTCCGAGCTGGTTCGCGGCGAGGCGGCGACCCTGGCACCAGTTCCCTACTTGTCGAGGTTCCAGCGCGAGGCGCAGATCGTCGAGGTGCGGCTCGAGCGCCTGGAGGGTGGCGAGGCGATCGCCGTGATCCACGACGTCACCGCGGAGGCGCAGCGACAGCGCGAGCTGCAGCGCGAGCGCGAGGCGCTCCTGCACGAAGAGCGGATGCATGCCATGGGCGTATTGGCCTCGGGCATGGCACACGACCTGAATCACGCGTTGAACGTGATCGCGCTTCGGGTGGCCACCCTGCGCGCCGATCCCCAGCTCTCCGGCACACGCCGCACGCTCGACGTGCTGGCGCGCGTGGTGCGCGACGCTGCCCGCATCGTCGCCCGACTACAGGACCTCGCTCGCCGGCGGCGCGACCGCCCCAGCGATCCGCTCGACCTCGCCGCCGTCCTCACCGGAGCGTTGGAGATGGCCCGGACGGAGGCCGATACCGCCCGGGTGCGGATCGAGGCCGACGTGCCTCCCCTGCCGCTGGTGCGCGGATCCGCCGCTGAGCTGGCGCACGTCTTCGGAAGCCTGCTGCTGCACGCGCGCGAGCAGATGCCCGACGGAGGCGCGGTCCGCGTCAGGGCGCGTGAGGATCGCGGCCGCGTCGTAGTCACCATCCGCGACTCCGGCGAGGGAATGTACGAGGAAGACCTCGCGCGCCTGTTCGATCCCTTCTCGGGCGTCGCCGGAGAGAGCGCGCTCGGGCTCTCGGTGGCCTGGGGCGTGATGTCTCGCCTGGGCGGATCGCTGCAGGCCCAGAGCCGGCGCGGCGAGGGCACCATCCTGACGCTCACGTTTCCGCTCGCCACGCTGCCGCGGCGGGAACCGCCCGTGGTTGTGCCGAAGGAGCGGCGCCGCGGCCGCATCCTCATCGTGGACGACGAGCTGGACAACCTCGACGTGCTCCGCGAGGTGCTGGAGCTCGAGGGCCAGGAGGTCGAGTCCGCGCGCAGCGGTCCGGAGGCGCTCGCGCTCCTCGACCGCGGCGAGCCGTTCGATCTGGTCCTCTGCGACGTAGGGATGCCGGAGATGAGCGGGTGGCACGTCGCCCGCGAGATCCAGCGGATCGCTCCCGGTACGGCGGTGTGGATGCTGACGGGGTGGGCGAACGAGATCGGCGAGTCGGATCCCCGGCGCCGCTACGTCCGCGGCGTATTGGCCAAGCCGCTCGATCTGGAGCAGCTTCGTTCCCTGCTCACGGCAGCGCCGCAACCGACGGCGCCGGCGCCCAACGCCTCGGCGATGCACTGACCTCAGAGGCCGCCGGGACAACTCGCGGAATTGCCGAGCAGGCAGGGAGCGACGCCGTTGCACGCAGGAGTGAGCGCGAAAGGGTCGTCGACGAAGGTGAGGCAGCCGCCCGCGTCCCAGCACTGGCGCACGTCGCCCAAGACGAGGACACCGCAGCGGGCGCGGAAGACGTCACGTCCTGCGCCCTGGGCGTTGAAGAAGGTCGTCACTTCGACGGTGCAGCCGCTCTTCGGATCGGGAAACGCGTAGTCGAGCTGCCCGTGCCCGTCAGCGTAGCCGGCGTAGGAGTAGTCGAACGAGATCAAGCCGAACGCATTCACGCCGGAGGTCAGGTCGAGCGAAACGGTCCGCGGATCGCTGCTGCGATCGTAGAAGATCCGCGCCGGGAACGTCGGATCGGTGGGCTTGTTGATCCCCAGCGTGGTCGAGTTCTCGAAGTGCAGCGTGATGCGACCGATGCCGCTGCTGGCCGCCGCGCGGAAGAACTCGCCGTCGAGAATGGGAAGCCAGCCGCCCGGCGGCCGCGAGGCGGAGATGGTGAAGGTCCAGCGCCACGGCGTCAGCGTCGCGTCCAGCTCGCGGAACATGATCGCCTGGACCAGCACGCCGGCATTATCCTTGTCGGCGAACGGGCCCCAGATGCGCGAGTCGTCGTCGCGGGTGGTAGGGGTGACCCGCCGGATGGCGTCGACCAGCGCCAGGATGGCGTCCACGCCGGCGTTGAGGGAGTCGCCGGTGCTCTTCGCGTTCGCGTAGATGTCGGCGGTGCCGATCGCGCAGAGGTTCTGCGAGGTGGACCCTTGCGGGACGCTGACGTGAAGCTGCTGCTTCTGTGGAATCGCCAGGAAGAAAGCGACGTCCTCGTTGGAGAGATTTCCGCATCCGCACAGCAAAGGCAGCGAAATGGACAGTGAAAAGCATAGCAGGGTTCGTCGAAGAACTTCGTTCTTCGCCGCCCTGCTACCAACCCAGCGCATAGTCCACCCCCAGCGCGAGCTCGGCGTAACCGAGGTTCTGCGCCTTGTCGACGTTGTAGAAGAGGTAGTTGAGCCGTCCGCGGGCGACCGCCGACCAGCGTTCCGCGAACCGCCAGCTGACCGCCGTCGTCAGACCCGGCGTGAGCGTGAAGAAATTCTGGCTGGGCAGCTCCGGATGGTTGTCGAAGGTGCGCCCCAGATACAAAAACGCAACGCGCGCGCCGACGGAGACGGTCCACGAGTCCCCGACGGCGAAGTCGCGCCAGAGCGAAGCGCCGCCGGTCAGCTCGAAGAACCGCTCCGGGATCGGCGTGGTCCCTGGAAGCTTGAGCGTCGCCGCGCCACCGCCCACCGCGAGATCGACTGCCCAGGCCAGGTCGTGGCCGAGATCGTCGCGGACGCCCAGCTCCGCCCCGGCGAGCACCGCCGGGGGAAAGAGTCCGTTCCGGGCCGCGGAATCGAAAAAGAACTGCCCTCCGCCGGCGCCGAGCACGCTCCAGCGCGGTCCGGAAGCTCCCTTCTGCGGGTCGTCGCTGAGGGGCCGCCGCGAGAGCCGGCCGTCCGCGACCTCCACCGGACCGTCCGCGAGGCTGAAGCTGCCGACCAGCAGCGAGTCGCCGTCCCGCTTCTTCACCAGATAGTCTCCGGGAGCGAGGGCGAGGCGGCGCTGGTCTCCGCGGGCCTTCGCCACCTCGGCGATGGCGCGCCTCGATCCGTCGAGCACCACGTAGACGCCCTCCGCGGAGACGGGAAAGACCATCGCGCCGCGCGCCGGAGCCAGCTCGGTGAGCACCACGTCGCCCGCACCGCCCAGGTCGTAGAGGTAGACGGGATGCTGGGCGCCGGCGCGCGTCTCCGCGGTCTCGCCCACGGTGCGTGCGTAGGCGTAGGCATACGCCTCCGCCAGCGTCACCTTGCCGTCCCCGCTTGCGTCCGCGTCGCCGAGAAGCCCCGAGGCGAGATAGTGGGTGAAGAACGAGGCGCCGATCTCGTCCGACTCCTGAGACTCCTCGTCGGCGCTGGAGCTGGCGATCAGTACGAGGCCGCGCGGGCGCGTCGATGCGGCCTGCGCCTGCTGGACGTCGAACGCCGGGGCCGCGCGCACGCCCTTGGCGCGGGTGATCGCTCCCGACTGGCAGGAATCGAGCAGTCCGATGCGCACGTCGGCGGGCGCGTTCCGCAAGGCATCGCGCAGCTCCACGAGTGGCATCCGGGTGTCGCCGAGGCGCAGATCGCCGTCCTTGGCGTGGCCGGAGTAGTAGACGAGCAGCACCGTCTCGTCGCCGCGCGCTCTCGCCTGGTCCGCCCGCGCAGCGAGATCGCCCAACGCCGAGCGCACCTCCTCGGCGGTCGCAGCGGTGAGCAGGCGCGCGTCTTCCGGGCGCACGCCGCCCAGGCGGGTGAGGATGGCATGCATGCGCCGCGCGTCGCGCTCGGCGTACCGGAGCGGCCGCGTCCCCGCCCCGCCCTTGGTGTCGCCGACCACCAGGGCGAAGCGGCGTGCTTCCGCGAGCGCGGGCAGCGCGGCCAGGAGCGCCGCGGCGCAGATCGTTTTCGCCGATCTCATCGCCGCAGCGTCACCGTGAGGACGTCGGAGCCGCGGGGCGCATCCGCGGCGGAACGGATCGCCGTCGCGTCCACCGCCGAATCCGACAGCACGACCAGCAGGGTGGCAACGCCCCTTCCGGTCCAAACGAAGGCCTCGGGCAGCGTGCCGTTCACGGCCGGCCCCTGGTAGATGACGCTCGCCTCGCCGGGTTCCACCAGCACGACAGCCGCGCGCTTTCGTCCTGAAGGCTGTAGCGACAGCAGCAGCCTCGCGCCGTCGGCCAGCGGCTCGCCGGCCGCGAGCTCGTGCACGCCCTTGCCATCCTGAACGAACAGTTGCGCGGAAGCAGCTCCCTTGCTGCGTACGGTCTCGGTCTCGACCGGCCTGCGCACGAGCAAGGTTCCGGCGATCAGCGCGACGGCGGCTGCCGCCGCCAGGGGCGCCCAGCGCGTCGCGAAGCTGCGCTGCGATCGGTGTGCAAGCTTCTCCGCCACCGCCGCCGCGAACTCCGGGAAGGGAACGTTGCGGCGGAGCGCGTCGCGCTCCGTCGCGATTGCCTTCCGCACCGCCGCGCAGCGCTCGCAGCCTTCGACGTGCGCCTCCGTCCGCTCCTTCTCCACGCCGGAGAGCTCGCCCGCGAGCAACCTGCGCACGCGCATGGCCGAGCAGCCGGCGCCGGGGCCGCCGAGGTCGAGGTTCACAGGTCCGCTCCTTCCAGCTCGACGCCGAGCGCCTCGCGGGCGCAGGCGAGGAACTCCCGCAGGCGCTTCCTCACAGTGGGCAGACTCCTGCCAACCTCCAAAGCGATCTCCGCCTGCGTCAGCTCGTCCACGAAGTAGAGCACCGCCACCTCCTGCGCTTCTTCCGGCGCGGCGGCGAGCAGGACGCGCACGAGCTCGCGGCGATCCGGCCCTTCCGTCTCCTGCCTGCGGTCCGCCTGCGCCGCCCGGAGCTGCTCGCGCCAGAGCGCCTTGCGGGCGCGAAGCAGGTTCAGGCAGTGGTGCGTGGCGATCCGCAGGACCCAGGTGCTCGCCGATGCGGCGGCGCGAAATTCCGGCAGCGCCTGCAGGACCTTGACGAATACGTCCTGGAGCGCGTCCTTCGCTTCCGCCTCGTCCTTCAAGAGATACCGGCACCGGCCGTAGACCGCGGCCGCGTGGGTCTCGTACAGCTCGGCGAGGAGCCCCGCGGACATGGGCGCGCCGGGCGCGGCAACATCGCCGGCCCGGCCGCCCATCACCACGCGGAGTCCTCGCACGGTCACGGGGCCGTCATCTCCGAAGGATCCGCCGGGCTATAGGCGCACTGTGCCTCGGCCCCGGAGTCCGGTCCGGCCCAGAACGCGATCGCCGCCTTCTCCGTCGAGGTGAAGTACACGACGTTGAAGGGCGCTGCGCCCCAGCACTCCGAGACCGAGATGCTGGTGTATCCGGTGGGAAGAGCGGTGACGTCCGCGCGGCCGCGGCCGTCGTTCTTCCAGCGGGAGTGCACCGCGAAGCGGTCGCCGCTGGTCGTATTGTGCATGGCGAAATCGAGGTCGCCGCCGCCCGAGGTGTCGTTCTTGTACGAGTACACGACGTTGTTCTTCTGGCCCGGGTGGTCGTTGTCGTTCGCGCCGAGAAAGGTGACGCCGAGCTGCGCCGGTCCGACGTTGGAGTACGAGGTGACCTGCATCAAACCGGTGGCGTTACCGGCGATGCCGAGCGTGGCCATCTTGTCGAAATCGATCTGGAAGTTGCCGGAGCCGTGGTGCCGCTGCGGGCCGGGCTTGGCGACGCCGGTCGCGAACGTCACGTAGGTGGTGCCGGGCTTGACCGCGCCGGAGAGGGACCAGTCGAAGCTGACGCCGTCGCCGTCGCGCGAAACGACCAGCTTGTAATCCAGCCGGTCGAGAGGACCCGAGCCCTGCCAGGTGCAGCTCGTGGCGTCGCAGCTGGTCGGCTCGTAGTCCTCCACCACGTGCCGGAGCAGGTCGAGGAACGCCGCGGTGGGCACGTTGAAGACGACGGCCACGCCAACCGTCAAGCCCCAGAACGGCGACTGCTGGCCGGCAGTGGAATTCTGGGTGATGGCGTCGCCGCTGGAGGTACTGCTCGCCTGCTGCGAGCTCGGCGACCCCATCGAGATGGCTTCCTTGCTGGGCATCGCATCGCGGGCATCGTCCTTGAAGCCGCCGCCGCAGGCGACCGCGGCAACCAGGGGGAGGGCAAGTAGCTTGCGCATGTCCTTCGTCTCCTTGACGGGCGACGGCCCGCTCTGTCCACCCCTCTGGACACAGCCGGGGGCTGCGCATGGAAACGCGAGCGAAAATCGCCCTGTTCCCGACAACTTGGACCCGCCACGGCCACGGCCAGGCAATGCGTGTGCGATGGTGTGGTGGTGGCTCGTCCCTGCGTCTTCTGCGCCATCGTGAGCGGCGAGATCCCCGCCTCGTTCGTGCTGCGCGAGCCCGCCGCCTGCGCGTTCCTCGACGCGCGGCCGGTGTTCAAGGGGCACGTGCTCGTCGTCCCTCCTGTGCATGTCGACGATTTTCACACGCTGTCGTCCGGCGACATGGGACCGTTCTGGTCTTCTGTCCAGCGGGTCTCGCGCGCCGTCGAGGCCGGCCTCCAGGCGCATGGCACGTTCGTGGCCGTGAACAACAAGATCTCGCAGAGCGTCCCGCACCTGCACGCGCACGTGGTCCCCCGCCGCAAAGGCGACGGCCTGCGCGGCTTCTTCTGGCCGCGGACGACATACGATTCCGACGCGGAGCGGGAAGACTTCGCCACCCGCATCCGGGCGGCATTAACTTAAGGACATGCAGCGGATCCAGGGCCGCAAGGCGGACATCCTGGCGTGGACCAACCCGGGCGAGATCGAGGGCGTCGCGCTGGAGCAGCTCAAGAACATCTCCTCGCTGCCGTGGGTGTTCCATCACGTCGCGGCAATGGCGGACGTCCACTACGGCAAAGGCGCGACGGTCGGCAGTGTGATCGCGATGAAGGGCGCGGTGAGTCCGGCGGCCGTGGGCGTGGACATCGGATGCGGGATCGGTGCGGTGAAGAGCAGCCTGACCGCGCGCGACCTGCCGGACGATCTCCGACCCTGGCGAAACGCCCTGGAGCGCGCGATACCCGTCGGGTTCCACGAGCACCGCGACCCCATCGAGCGCCCCCAGGACAAGGCGTTCTGGGACGAATTCCACGAGCTCACCCCGGCGGTGAAGGATCTGATGGGGAAAGCGCGCAAGCAGCTCGGCACGCTCGGCGGCGGGAACCACTTCATCGAGCTCTGCCTGGATACGGACGACCGGGTGTGGATGATGCTCCATTCCGGCAGCCGCAACATCGGCAAGTCGCTGGCGGAGATCCACATCCAGCGCGCCCGGAAGCTCGCGCACAACCAGGATCTGCCTGACCGCGACCTGGCCGTGTTCCTCGCCGGCACGAAGGAGATGCAGGAGTACCGGCGCGACCTCTTCTGGGCGCAGCGCTACGCGATGAAGAATCGCGAGGCGATGCTGGACCTCTACGCGTCCGTGCTGCGGCAGTTCCGCCCGGACGTCGCCTTCGCCGAGCCGATCCTCTGCCACCACAATTACGTGGCCGAGGAAACGCACTTCGGCGAAGAGGTGCTGGTCACGCGCAAGGGGGCGATCCGCGCCGGCAAGGGCGATCTCGGGATCATTCCCGGGAGCATGGGGACTCGCAGCTACGTCGTCCGGGGGCTGGGCAACCCGCAGAGCTTCGAGAGCGCCTCGCACGGTGCCGGGCGCAGGATGAGCCGGGGCGAGGCGAAGCGGCGGTTCTCCGTCAGGGACCTGCAGGAGCAGACCAAAGGCGTCGAGTGCCGGAAGGACGGCGGCGTCCTCGACGAGATTCCCGCCGCGTACAAGCCCATCGAACAGGTGATGGAGAACCAGAAGGACCTGGTCGAGGTCGTCGCCGAGCTGCGCCAGGTCCTCTGCGTCAAAGGGTAACGGAATTCCCGTCGGAATTCCGACACGCTTGTCAGAATTTCCCCTCACCCCGACCGGGCGGTAGCGAGGGCGCGCACGCAACTCACGGAAATTTCGAAACCTGAAATTTTTTCGAAACTGGCACCGGGCTTGCTCGTCTTAGCGGGCATGAGCGTCCTTCGCACCATGAGCCTGATCGTCGGCGGCGCGCTCGTCGCGCTCGGCGGCACCGCCGTCGCCCTCTTTCTTTAGGGCGCCCGCGGCGAGCACGCGCCGCGTCCGAACGTCCTGGACGAAGGCGACCACCCGCGGCTCTTTCCAGGAATCATTCGACGGGACCGGTACTTCGGCGCTCCATTGCGCCGCTCCCGAAGCTACGGTGCCCACCCGCTGCAAGGCGCGGACGACGGCCGTGTGCGCCAGCGTGCGGCCCGCGTTCTCCCCGTGCTCCACCTTGCTGACGAGGCCGTCCTCCACCACCGCGACCATGACGTCGGCGTCAGAGTGGTCGGAGAGTCCCGTGACCTCGATACGGACTCGACCGGCGGGAAAATTAACTTTTTTAATTTTTTTCTCCGCCGGGGTGAGGCGAAGGATCCCGTGCGGCTCGCGGGCGGCGGCCGTGACGGCGGTCACAATCGCTCGCTCGTCGGACCCGAGCACGTCGATGCGGCCGTCCACCACCGCCTGCGGCGTGTAGACCCGGCCGCCGTAGTCGCTCTGCCGTTCGCTGAAGCGCGGGTCGGAGAAGGGGTCCTTCCATCCCAGGCTGTTCCAGTAGTCGACATGCTCGGAGAGGACGATCACCTCCACGCCGGCGACCGGCTGCTGGCGGTGAAGCCGCGCAAGCACCGCGTCCGCGGGCGGACAGCTCGAGCACCCTTCCGAGGTGAACAGCTCGACGAGCACCGCGGCCGCCAGCATCGCGCTCATGGGCCAAGTCTACGCGGGACTTCAGGCAGCGGTTACGCCATACTGAACGGAGTGTCAGAGGGCTCCGGCAGATTGTCGGCATGAGCGAATCCAACCTGCTCGAGCTTCCGTTCGCCGCGCCTCCGCCTCCTGAGCGCGGTCGCGTGGTCGTTTCCGACGCCTTCGACCTGTTGCGCAGCCTGGCGCCGGAGTCGGTGGACCTGGTGGTCACCGACCCGCCGTACGAGTCGTTGCAGATCCATCGTGCCCGGGGCACCACCACCCGGTTGACCACCAACTGGTTCACGACGGTGCCCAATGAGCGGCTGCCGGAGCTGCTCCGCGAGGTGTATCGGGTGCTCCGGTCCGATCGGCACTTCTACCTCTTCTGCGACGAGGTGACGGCCGACATCATCAAGCAGCAGCAGGGCATCGGCGCCGCGCGGCTCGTCAACGGCGCGCGGAAGTGCGCGTCGGGCTTCGTGTACTGGAAAGAGATCGTCTGGGCGAAGACCACGCTGGACGGCGCTCGCATCCGCGGCGGGACCGGGTATCACTACCGGGCCGCGAGCGAGCGGATCCTCTTCTTCGAGAAGGGCAAGCGCGCGCTCAGCGATCTCGGCATCCCGGACGTGCTGATGGCTGCGCGCGCGGGCGTCCCCGGGCCGGCGGTAAAGCCGGGCGCCGTTGTCCGGACGCTGATTGCGCAGAGCACGTCTCCGGAAGAGCTGGTGGTGGACCCCTTCTGCGGGTCCGGCGTCACCGGAGTGGAAGCGCGCGGGCTCCATCGGCGCTTCCTGCTCGGCGACATCGACCTTGCGTATCTCGATCCGTCGCTCGCGGAGCTGGCGCCGCGGGACGCCATCGTCGCTCGAGCCGCGGCGGTGGTCGCCGAGCCGGTCGATCCTCCGGAGCTGGAAGCGTTGGCTGACGGCAGCGCGTCGGCCGACGAGCTCGATGCAGCGCGCGCCTGCGGCTGGCTCGACGCCGACGGCGCGACGGCGGTCCTGGACAAGCTCCTGGAGATGCGGCCCATCGAGCGCGAGGCGGCCCTGCGGCGCGCGCTGCGGACAGAAGCTCCGCGGCCGCGGGAGCCGGATCGCCTGCGCGCCTGGCGGGCCTGGGCGCTGAGCGGAAGGCGGAGACCGTGACCGAAATCAGCGTGCTGCAGCTCGTTTCTCCGCCCCGGCAGGTGCCGGAGCTGATCGCCGCGCTGCGCGCGTGGGAGCCCGGCGGCATCGGCTCCTGGGTGCTCGCGGCGAAGGCGCAACTTCCGCTCACCGCGGAGGAGTGCCGGCTCCTGGCGCAGAAGATCGACACGCTCGAGTTGTCGGCGCTGGAGTTCGAGCGCGTGATCGCACTGGTCGGGCTGTCGCTCGGGCTCGACTGCCGGCGGCGTCTCACGGTGGGCAAGACCATCTACGGAAAGGACCGCGAGGTCGACGTCCTCTTCCGCGACGCCCGCAACGGAAACCGGCTGGCGGTGGAAGCGAAGTACCAGCGGGTGACCGGCACGGCCGACGAGAAGCTGCCCTATGCGGTGCTGAACCTCGCGACCCTGCCGCTGCCCGGTGTCATCGTGTACGGCGGCGGCGGGTTCCACCAAGGGGCGCTCCACTGGTTGTGCGCCAACACGCGCGCAACGGACATCTCCCGGCTCGGAGATTGGCTCACGGTGTTCTTCGCGCTCTGACCATCTTGCGGCGCGGCCGGCGCGTCGCGGTCATCGCGGAGCTCGCGCCGGGGCGAGTTGCGGCGCGGGAAGTCGCGCGGCGGCGGGCGCGGGCGGCGTCGTCGAGCGTTGCGAGCGTGGCCTCCCCGAGAGCGCGGAGGGCGGCGCGATCGAGTGCGAACCCGATGGGCGCGCCAAGCACCGGCCACAGCTTCGCCGCGCGCGGAAGCCAACCGAGCCCGAGCCGGCGCAGGATGGCCTTGAGCAGCGCCGGATTGAGCCGGCGGATGATGCGGCCGGGGAGCGAGCCCCGCAGGACGCGACCGATGGCGCTGGCCCCCGCGCGCATGCCGACGCTCTTCGCCGCGTCCGCGAAGCCCGCGCCTGCCCAGAGCGCGTAGAGCTTCAGCCGCCCCTGCTCGCCGCCCGTGTCGATGCCGTACAGGTCGAGCAGCGCGAAGATCAGCTCCGCCTCGAGCAGCAGCGAGATGGCGATGCCCGCAGGCAACCCGAGCGGAAGCGCCACCAGCGCGACCGTCCCGGTTGCGGCTCCTGCCAATCCGGCGCGCAGCGCCATCGAGCCGATGAGCCGCCTTCCCAGGGCGACGTCGTCCTCCCCGGGGTGCTCGAGCCGCAAGGCCGCGACGCGGAACCGCGCGCGTTTCCGTGCCTTCTCCACGAGAGCATCGAGCCGATCCATGGCTACTCCGCGCTGGCGGAGAGGATTGTATCGCCGGGCTGGAGCGCGTCGAGGACTTCGTCTCCGGAGCGGAGCTGCCCGGCACCGGTGTAACGCCCGTCCAGATGGGGCTGGGGCGAATGGCAGAGGAAGAACTGGCTGCTACCGGTCTCCGGGCCGCTGGTGGCAATGCCGAGAGTGCCGTGGAGGAAAGGAAGCGGACTGTGCTCGTCGGGGAGCGCCCAGCCGGGCCCACCGTCGCCGTCGCCTCGCGGGTCTCCGCCCTGGACGACGAAGTCCGGAACGACCCGGTGGAATGTCAGTCCGTTGTAGAAACCGCGATTGGCGAGCGCCGCCAGCGCAGAGGTCGTGAGCGGCGCGATGTCGGGGCGGAGATCGATCACCATCTCTCCGCGGCTCGTCAGGAGGCGCAGCACGCGGGCCTGTGGCATCGCCCTGGCTTCGGGCGGTAACGAAACCGCGATGCGCGGACTGCCCAGCGCTGCCGCGAGTGCGGCGTTGGTGGTGGGAAGAAGCTGCGGCAGCGCGCCGGTCAGCGGCACCAGCGCCGTGAGCGCATCGGACGCGGCGTCGCCGGCAGGTTTCAGGTGCGCTGCGGCGAGCCGCTGCACGGCCGCGAGCGCTGCGTCTTCGTAGCCGGATCCGCCGGCAGCTTCGCCAAAGCGCCCGCGGCCTCCTGCACGACGTAGGGGTCGGGATCGCCGAGCAGCCGGCGCAAGTCTGCCCCGAACGCGGCACCGGCCGCACCTGCCGCAGCACCGCGGACGCGGCCATCCTCGTCACGGAACGCTTCCCGCGCTTGCGGCAGATCCAGCTCGGCGGCGAGCGCTCCTGTCCGCGCGCGCGAACGCCATCCGTCGGCGGCGCAGTGCGGGGTGTCGACGAGCTGCTTGCGGATGCGATCGCGCGCCTGCGCCACGGCGCATCGAGAGGTTGGGTCGCTGAACGCCGCAGGGTCTGGACGTAGCTCGCCGAGCGCGGCTGCGGTCTCTGCCAGCGTGACGATGACATGGGGCGAACTCTACCCCGCCCAGACCTGGCGCAGGATCGCGGAACCTCCAGCGGCCGTGGCAAGGGAACGCGCCACCTCCACGCGGACACGCCAGTCATCGTGGAAGACATCGGCCAGCTTGATCAATTCCTCTGCCGCAAGCCCTTGCCGTCCTTGTTCCTGGCCAGAACGCCGAGCGAAAACGCTGCATCGTCCGCTGCCGGTCCCGAGAGCCACGGGACCCGACAGAGGGCGCGCCGCGGCCCGTGACGCTGGGCAACGCTCCGCGAGGCAACTGATCAATGCATCGCGACCACCGTCGATCCTCCCGAGCGCCCACGCCGCCATCTCGCCCGCTTCTGGATCGTCGAGCATCCGGCGCAACGCGCCGGCCGCTTCTGCATCGCCGATCCGTCCAACCGCAAGCGCCGCGCGGATCCGGACCGCCGCATCGTGGGAAGTCAGGAGCGCTCTGGCCTCGACATCGGGAACGCGCGCGAGCTCGATCCGCTGCAAGGAATCCGCGATCTCCGCGGAGATCGCCGGCAAGGTGGCGAAACGCGACCTCGGCGGCGGGGATGGCCGCGCGCAGGCAAGCACGAGCGGCACGACGGTTAGGGTGACAACGGCGTAGACATTCGGTGACACATACCTCGCCCATTCCGCCGCCTTACAGCGGCGGTGCACGCTCGCCGGCGCGAATCGCCAGCGGAAGCACGTTCTCTCGCGGCGGAATGGGGCAGTTGTAGAGCGGCGAAAAGGCGCAGGTCGGGTTGTAGGCGCGGTTGAAGTCCACGACATAGCGATCGCCGCCGAGCGATTCGGCGTCCACGTACCGGCCGATGGCGTAGCTCTCGTGGCCGGTGGTGGCATCGCGGAAGAACACCGAGACGGCCGACTCACCGGTGCCCGGCTCCAGGAGCCGCAGGGCGGTGAGCTGCAGGACTCGTCCCGAGAGCATGAACTCCAGCTTTCCCAGCCGCAGTCCGCGACGCCTGTTTCCTCGAGTCGACAGGACGATCTCCTCGCGCGCCTGCGGATCGCGCGCCAGTCGCGCCTCGACATGGAAGGCGGGATCGGGATCGAACCACACCGGAAAGGGTCCGGTCTTCAGGCGCGGGCTCTGCGGATCGAGCACCACCACCCCCGGGAAGTTCTGGTGCGACAGCCGCAACGTGTACCGGCCCACCTGCACCTTCGCTGACGGGTCGAGCCGCTCTGTCCTTCCCTCGCGCCGGAGCTCGAATCCGTCCGCCAGCGCGCGCAGGACCACCGCTTTCGGCGGCACGCCCTCTAGCGGGACGTCGGCATCCGCAGCGCTGCCGAACGTCATCGGCCGATCGCCTTCGAAGTCGTGACGCGCGACCGCCGCGAGTGGGCTGGTGCGCGGATCGCGGAACGAGTCCGACGTCCGCTCGCGCTCCTTCAAGAGAGCGTCCACCTTCACCGATCCCGCCGCCGCACGCGCTCGCGCGTCCGGTGCTCCTGTTCCGGATTGCGCGTCTCGGCGCGCCGGATGCGACCCGGCTCGACGCCGTCGGCGGTCTTCCGCGAGCGCACCCACTCCATGAACGGGTGACCGCCTTCGCCATCGAATATGTGGGGACCTTCCGCCTCGCGGCGGAAGCGGAGCCCGGTCCCCGCTTCGAGTGCGTGCGACCAGCGCCCGTCGCGCGCCTCGACCTGGACCGTCCCTTCGTACACGCGGACCAGATCGGGCTGCTCCTGTCCCGCTTCGACGCGGAACTCGGTCCCGCGCACTCCCGCGACCGCGTTCTCCGTCTCGACCCGGAACGTCTCCCCAGAGGCCAGCTTGTGCACTCGCGCCCAGAGATTGCCGAAGAACAGGCGCGCGCTGAACTCACTCCGCGCGGGAATGGGCGAAAGGGTGAGGCGCGTGTTCTCTCCGATTCGCAAGAGCGATCCTCCCGGAAACGCAATCTCAGCACGGCCGCCGGCCTGCGTCTCCACCGTATCGCCGGGTTGCAGCACGGCGCCGGTCACAATCGGCGCGCCGGCGACGATGACGGACCCTTCCACCCGCGTGGCGGTCATCGACTCGCCCGCGGGAGCGCACATCAGTACAGCGAGCGCCAGCCACGTCATTCGGAGACCCTCCGCTCCGGGTGACACGGATCGTGGCGAATCGGTGAAAGCCGCGCCAGCGCCGCGATGTGCTCGGGGATAGTGCCACAGCAACCTCCCAGGATCGACGCTCCCCGGGAGATCCAGCGGGACGCTCGCAGTGCGTACTCCTCCGGCGAGAGGACCGGCGTAGGAGGCCACCCTGCCTCCGGATCGACGTCGCCCATGTGGGCGTAGGCGCCGAATGGCAACCCGCTGGCGGCGGCGGCGCCAAGGCCCGCGTCAACGCCGTCGCAGGGCACGCAATTGATCAGCGCGGCCTGCGCTCCCGCGCGGCGGGCGTCGCGAAAGAAGGCGCCGAGATCGTCCCCGTTGCGCATCGACCCATTGGCCATCGCCAGCGCGGCCACCCAGACGGGCAGTCCGGTCTCCACCGCGGCGCGCACGGCCACCAACCCCTCGTCCGCCGCGACCACCGTTTCGACCAGCAGCAGATCGCAGCCCGCGGCCGCGAGCGCCTGCGCAAGCTCGCGATGCTCCAACAGCGCGACGTCGGGGGATGGACGCAGGTCCGGCCGGTAGCAGTCCTCGACGGGAGCCATGGATCCCGCCACCGTCGCCCTGCTCTCGCGGGCGAGCCGTACCGCCAGCTTCGTCAGCTCCCGCCAGCGGGCTCCCGCCTTGCGCGGGTTGGTGCGGAAGGTGTTTGCGGTGATTACCTGCGCACCTGCACGGACGTAATCCGCGTGCACCGTACGCTGCGCGGCAATCCCCGCCTCGGAAACCAGCGCCGCGGCGGAGAAGAGGGCGCTGCGCGTGTCGACGCCTCGCCGGCCGAGCTCCGTTCCCGTGGCGCCGTCGAGGAGGATCATCGCTGGTCAACTCCCCGACCATCTGATACGCGGAGGCCCATGCCCATGCTGAACGTCGGCGACCCGGCGCCGGATTTCACCCTCACTTCGCATGAGGGCAAGACGGTGAAGCTCAGCGATCTGCGCGGCAAGAACGTCATCCTCTGGTTCTACCCGAAGGCCGACACCCCTGGTTGAACCCTGCAGGGCTGCGGGCTCCGGGATCGAGCCCGTGATCTTGCCGCGAAGAACGCGGTCATCCTGGGCGTGAGCTTCGATACCGTTCAGGAGAACAAGCACTTCGCGGAAAAATTCAACTTCCCCTATCCGCTCTTGTCGGATCCGACGCGCGCCATGGGCGTGCAGTACGGCGCGGCGGACACCACGCAGAGCGGAAACGCGAAGCGCGTCGCGTACATCATCGGCCCCGACGGCAAGGTGAAAAACGTCTTCGCCAAGGCGAACACTTCGACCTTCGCCGCCGACGTGCTCGCTCTTCTGTAAGTCATTTAGATAACGCGTCGATAGCACGCTGCGTGCGTCCGCCACGGCGGCCGTGGGATCTCCGGAGGCGAATGGCTACCCGATTGCCCGAGTTGATTCGCAAGTATCAGGACTCGCTGCTCGCCGAGTGGATCGCGGAGCAGAGGGCTGCGCTGAGCCGGAAGCTGATCAAGGAGTCCGAGCTCGAGGAGCAGTGCTCCGCGTTCCTGCGCGCTGTCGGTCAGGGGGCATCCAGCGGCGACCTGACAACCCTCGACGGAGCTGCCTGGAAGGACATGAAGGAGTTGCTCACCACGGTGTCGCGGACCCGGGGACAGGCGGGCTACAGCCCCTCCGAGACCGCGATGTTCGTGCTCTCGTTCAAGAAGCCGCTCTTCGCGCGCCTGGGCAAGGACCTTCCCGCCGCGGAGGTCGCCGCCGAGCAGTGGACCGCCACCGTCCTGCTCGATCAGCTGGGACTGTTCACCACGGAGATGTACCAGCGCGCCCGCGAGGAAGTCATCGTGCGGCAGCAGCAGGACATGCTGGAGCTGTCGACGCCGGTGGTGAAACTGTGGGACGGCGTCCTCGCCCTGCCGATGATCGGCACCCTGGACTCGGCACGCACGCAGGTGGTGATGGAGACGCTGCTGCAGCGGATCGTGGAGACGGGCAGCGCCGTCGCGATCCTCGACATCACCGGTGTTCCAACGGTGGACACGCTGGTGGCCCAGCATCTGCTCAAGACCATCGCAGCGGCGCGGCTGATGGGCGCCGACTGCATCATCAGCGGCGTGAGGCCGCAGATCGCGCAGACGATCGTGCACCTCGGCGTGGACCTGGGAAACGTGATTACCAAGGCGACGCTGGCCGACGCCTTCGCGCTCGCGCTGCAGCGCACCGGTCAGACCGTGGTTCGGGTCGCGGCGCCGCGCAGGAAGAAACCGAAGGAGACGGGCAAGGATCGCAAAGACCACGAATGACCATGGAACGCATCCCGATCCTCCGCATGGGCAACTATCTGCTGGTGACGATCCAGGTGGACATGCACGACCGCCTGGCCATGCAGCTCCAGGAAGATTTGACCACCCGCATCGCCAAGGACCAGGCGCGCGGGGTGCTCATCGACATCAGCGCGCTGGACATCGTCGACTCCTTCATCGGCCGGATGCTGGCGGACATCGCCGGCATGAGCCGAGTACTGGACGCGCAGACGGTGTTGGTCGGGATGCAGCCGGCCGTCGCCATCACGCTGGTCGAGCTCGGCCTGTCGCTGCCGGGAGTCCGTACCGCCCTCGACGTGGAACGCGGCATGAAGCTTCTCGAGCAGTCCATCGACGATCAGACCTTCGCCACGCGCGCGCACGAGGACGATGGACCAGGTGGAGAGAGCTGACGCGCTGCCGGTCCGCGGCGAGATCGACGTCGTGCTCGTCCGCCAGACGGTGCGCACCTGGTCCGTGCAACAGGGGTTCACGCTCGTGGACCAGACCAAGATGGTGACCGCCGCCTCCGAGATCGCCCGCAATACCGTTCTCTATGGCAGGGGTGGCACGGTACGGATCGAGGCGCTGGTCGACGGCGTGCGGAAGGGTCTCCGTCTCGTCTTCGAGGACCAGGGGCCGGGCATCCCGGACGTCGATCTCGCGATGCGCGACGGCTACACGACCGGGACCGGGCTCGGAATGGGGCTGGGCGGCGCGAGGCGCCTCGTGAACGAGTTCCGCATCGAGTCCCGGCCAGGTCAAGGCACGAAAGTGACGCTGACGAGGTGGAAGTGACCGTCCAGCAGCGCATCGTCATCGAGGACGACTCGCACGTGGGCGAGGCACGTCGGACTGCCGCCTCGTTCTCGCGCCTCGCCTCACTCTCCGAAGCAGACGCCGGCCGCGTCGCCATCATCGTCAACGAGTTGGGGACCAACCTGCGCAAGCACGCCAAAAGCGGTGAATTGCTTCTCCGCGACCTGCGGTACGGCCAACGGGCCGGCGTCGAGATGCTCTCGATCGATCGCGGGCCGGGCATGAACGTCGACATGGCGCTGCGCGACGGCCACTCGACCTCCGGAACGCGCGGCGAGGGGCTCGGGGCCGTGCAAAGACAGGCCCACGAGTTCGATGCGTTCTCCGGGAGCGGCGGCAGCGTGATCGTGGCGCGGGTTTGGGGAGGCGGTCCCCGCCGCGATGGCGTCGCAGTGGGCGCCGTGTCCCTGCCCCTTCCGGGCGAAGGGCAATGCGGCGACGCGTGGGCCCTGCAACCGTCGACGTCGTCGATCCGGCTGCTCGTCGTCGACGGGCTCGGTCACGGTCCCATCGCTGCGCGAGCCGCCTCCGTCGCGGTCGAGGCGTTTGCGGCGACCGATCGGCTGCCCGGACCTGAGGCGGTGGTGCATGCGCTCCACGCAGCGCTGCGGCCGACGCGGGGCGCCGCGCTCGCCGTCACCGAGCTCGATCTGATTTCGCGCAGCGTCCGCTTCTCGGGAGTCGGCAACATCGGCGCTACGCTCGAGAGCGCGGGCCAGAAAGCGCGCGGGCTGCTCTCGCACAACGGCATTGCGGGCCATGAAGCGCGGCGGATCCAGGAATTCACCGTCCCCTGGCCCGCGAAGGGCGTACTGGTCGTGCATTCCGACGGCATCCAGACCCAATGGAAGCTCGAGGCGTATTCGGGGTTGCAGGCCCGGCATGCATCCGTCATAGCAGGCGTGCTCTACCGGGATTTTCGCCGCAAGGGCGACGACGCCACCGTGGTCGTCATCAAGGAGCCATGAAGACGACCCCGCTGCCGCTGACGACCATCGAGCTCGTGGCCGAACGCGACGTGGTCGTCGCGCGGCAGCGTGCGCGCCAGCTGGCCGGCCTGCTCGGCTTCGCCGCCCAGGACCAGTCGCGCATCGCCACGGCCACCTCGGAGATCTGCCGCAATGCCGTGCGGTACGCGGGCAAGGGCCGCTGCGAGTTTCTGCTCGATGAAGGTTCGCGTCCGGCGCTGGTCGTCCGGACTTCGGACCAGGGCCCCGGAATTCGCAACCTCGATGAGGTCCTCGCCGGCCGCTACCAGTCCGCCACGGGGATGGGCCTCGGGATCGTCGGGACCCGCCGGCTGATGGACCGGTTCGTCATCGAGACGACGCCAGGACGCGGGACCGAAGTCGTGTTCACGAAGGAACTGCCGGAATCGGCGCTTGCCGCCGCGAATCCGTCGCAGATCGCCGAGCAGCTCGCCCGCACGCCGCTTCCCGCCACGGAAGAGGAAGTGCGGCAGGCCGATCGCGAGCTGCTGCGCGCCATCGGCGAATTGCGCGCCCGCAACGAGGAGCTCGAGCAGATTCGCGGTGAGCTGGAGGAAACCAATCGCGGCGTGGTCGCGCTCTACGCTGAGCTCGATCAGCGCGCCGAATCGCTGCGCAAGGCCACCGAGCTGAAGAGCCGGTTCCTCAGCAACATGAGCCACGAGTTCCGCACGCCCCTCAATTCCGTCCAGTTGCTGGCGCGGATGCTGCTCGACGGCACCGAAGGAGCGCTCAGCGAAGGTCAGCGCAAAGCGCTCGAGCTGATGCGGAGATCCGCAATGGATCTCACCGAGATGGTGAACGACCTTCTCGACCTGGCCAAGATCGAGGCGGGGAAGATCACCGTCCGACCCACCGACTTCGACGTCGCGCAGCTCCTCGGGTCCCTGCGTGGGGTCCTCCGGCCGCTCCTCCAGGATGGCCCGTCGGTGCAGCTCACCTTCGATCCACCGCCGGATCTCCCGCCGCTGTTCACCGACGAGGCGAAGGTGACGCAGATCGTACGCAACCTGGCCTCCAACGCGCTCAAGTTCACCGAGCAGGGCGAAGTGCGCGTCGGCGCCCGGGAGGAGTCCGCCGGGCAGGTGACCTTTTACGTCAGCGACACCGGCATCGGGATCGCGCCGGAGGATCAGGAGCGCATCTTCGAGGAGTTCACGCAGATCGAGGGCGGGCACCAGAAAAAAGTCAAAGGTACCGGCCTGGGCCTGCCGCTGTCGCGCAAGCTGGCGGAGATGCTCGGGGGCGAGATCCGTGTCGAGAGCGAGCCGGGCCGCGGGTCTACGTTCTCGTTGCAGTTGCCGGCGCGGTACGTGCCCCCACAGGCCATTCCCTCCCGGGGCGATACGGTCGTCGCCGCCGTGGACGACCCCGCGCTGCTGTCGCAGTGGGAGGGGTTCCTCGAGGGAACGCGCTACCACCTGCTCGCGGCGCGCACACCGGACGAGGCCCGGGCTGCCATCGTTCGCGGGCGCCCCGCCGCGCTGATCGCGATGCCGTTTCTGGGAGGCGTCACGACCCGGCCGCTGCTCGCCGATCTGCGCAAGGATCCGGCCACCCGCGCCATCCCGGTGATCGGCTTCGCCGGCGGTCACGACACGCGTCTTCTCTCCCTGGCGGCGGACCTGATCGTCGACCGGCTCGACGAGCGCCACAAGCTGCTGGAGGCGCTCGCTCGCGCCGTGTCGCCGCCGCGGCGCGTGCTGCTGATCGCGCAGGACGCGCGGGACGAGCTGCGGGCGCAGCTCGCGGAGCCGCGCCTCGAGCTGCTCGAAGCGCGGGACGGCGCGGAAGGCGTGCGGCGCGCGCGCGAGGAACGGCCGTGGACGGTGGTCCTCGACGCGACAGCGCCGGGATTTGCCGAGGAAGCGCTGGAATTGCTCCGCGAGGATCCGGCCACGCGTGGTCTGCCGGTGCTGGTGCGGGCGGCGAGGACACTGGACGCCGACGAGGAGCGCAGGTTGAGCGCCGGCGGAGCTCGGGTGCTCGCCGTCCAGCAGATGCTGCGCGACGAGGCGGCGCGCGCGCTACGCGCCGCCGTATGGGAAGCGGACATCGCCCACGGCTGAGCCGGCGACGGTGGGTGCAGGGCAGACAGCCGGGCAAGCCTGGGGTCCCGCGGATGAGTAGCTTGCGCGCGGATGGCGCGTGCCCAGCTCATCGACTCCATTCGCGCGGCCGCGAGCCTCGTGGGCGGAACGCGGCGCGACTACGATCCTCTCCTGGAGCTGTCCGCCCAGGCGGGCTTCGTCCTCCTCGGTGAAGCGACGCACGGGTCGCACGAGGTCTATCGCGAGCGCGGCCGGATCACGCAGCGCCTGATCGCGGAGCAGGCGTTCAACGGCGTCGTCGTGGAGGCCGACTGGCCCGACGCAGACCGGGTGAACCGCTGGGCGCAAGACCGGTCGGACGATGGCGACGCCGAAGAGGCGCTGGGCGGGTTCCGGCGATTTCCCACTTGGATGTGGCGCAACACCGCCGTGGTCGAGTTCCTCTCCTGGCTACGCGCGCGCAACGAATCGAGCGGGCGTGCGCCGGTGCTGTTCCACGGGATGGATCTCTACAGCCTGTACGCGTCGATGGATGCCGTCGTGAAATACCTGGCACGCCACGACCCGGAAGCCGCGGCGAGGGCGCGGGCCCGCTACGCGTGTTTCGAAATGCCAGGACGCGAAGACGGCGGGCAAGCGTATGGTCACGCGGCGCACCTCGGCACCATCGAGCCCTGCGAGCAGCAGGCGGTGCAGCAACTTCTCGAGCTGCAGCGGCGCGCGAGCCGCGAGCTGGATCCCGAGCTGTTTTCCGCGGAGCAGAACGCCCGGCTGGCGCGCAACGCCGAGGTCTACTACCGGGCGATGTTCGGCTCCCGCATCTCCACATGGAATCTCCGCGACCGCCACATGGTGGAGACGCTCGAGGCGGTAGCGGCGTTCCTGCAGCGGCGAGACGGATATTCGCGAATTGCCGTCTGGGCCCACAACTCGCATCTCGGCGATGCGCGCGCGACGGCGATGGGCGAGGAAGGCGAGCTGAACGTCGGTCAGCTGGTGCGGGAGAAGCATGGCGATGCCGCGCTCCTGGTCGGGTTCACCACCTACGAGGGAACCGTCACCGCCGCCGACGACTGGGGCGGATCGCCGCAGCGGATGACCGTCCGCCCGGCGCTGCCCGGCAGCGTGGAAGAGCTGTTCCACGAGGTGGTCCTCCCCCGCTTCTTCCTGCCTCTGCGCGGCGCCGGAGAGGCGCTGGGCGAGCTGCGGGAAGCGATGCTCGAGCGGGCCATCGGCGTCGTCTATCGACCCGCCACCGAGCGGTACTCGCACTACTTCGAGGCGCGCCTGGCGTCACAGTTCGACGCCGTGGTGCACATCGATCGGACGCGCGCGGTGGAGCCCCTCGAACGCTCACAGTTGTGGACAGCGGAGCCGCCGGAGACGTACCCCTCCGCGCTGTAAGAGCCTACACTTCTGGCCGTGTACGACGTCGTGGTCGTCGGGAAGGCGAACGTCGACTACCTGGTCCGCGGCCCGCGGCTGCCGGCTCCCGGCGAGTCCGTCAACGGCGACGCGTTCCAGGAGGCTGCAGGAGGCAAAGGAGCGAACCAGGCCGTCGGGGCGGCGCGTCTCGGCGCGAAGGTCGCGCTGGTGGCGCGCGTCGGCCGCGACGCGCGCGGCGATGCGGTGCTGGCGAAGCTCCACGACGAGAGTGTCGAGACGCGTTTCGTCACCCGCGATCCCGAGCAGCCCACCGGCGTCGCTCTCTGCCAGGTGGCGGCGTCGGGAGAGAAGCAGATCCTTTCCGCTGCCGGCGCAAATGCGCGGCTGACTTGCGTCGTCCTCTGTCAGCTTGGGGTCCCTCTCGACGCGGTGGAGGAAGCGGTCCGCCTGGGGCGCAACGCGAGATGCGTGGTCGTCCTCGATCCCGGACCTCCCGCCCGCCTGCCTGACTCGCTCGTTGCACAGCTCGATCTGATCCGGCCGAACACGTCGGAGGCGGAGATTCTCACCGGCATTCCCGTCCGCGACCGCGGCAGCGCGCGCGAGGCGGCGCTCGACCTGCTGCGACGCGGAGCGAAGATCGCGGCGGTGCAGGCGGGCGAGCACGGCGACGTCCTCATCTCGCGCGAGCGCGAGGTGTGGCTGCCGCGGTTCGACGTCAACCGCGTGGATGCGACGGGCGCGGGCGATGCGTTCGCCAGCGCGCTCGCCGTTTGCCTCGCCGAAGGTCGCTCCCTCGAGGACGCCGGGCCGTTCGCGAGCGCCGCGGCGGCGCTGGCGACGACGGTGCTGGGAGCGCAGGCCTCGCTTCCCCGCCGCGAGGCGGTCCTGCGGCTCTTGCGCGACCGGTACAGCCTCAAGCAATAGCCGCAAAGCCGCACTTCCGGTGCCGCAGCAGCTATCCGTCGCTGCGCATCCAGCCTTTGCCTTCGTACTCCATGTACGCCGCGGTCCGGACTGCGACCTCGCGTCCGAAGTACAGCTCGACCACGTGCAAGGCGAGATCGATACCGGAGGTGAGCCCGCCGGCGGTGAAGACCACCGCATCGCTCTGGACGTATCGCACGCCGCGCTCCAGCGAGATCTTCGGGAAGCGCTTCTCGAAGTCGTCCCAGGCATCGTGGTGCGTGGCGGCCTTCTTGCCGTCGAGGATGCCTGCCATGGCGAGCTTGTACGCGCCGGTGCAGACGGACATCAGCACCTGGCTGTGCGTGGAGGCGCGCCGCAGCCAATCCAGCATCTGCTTCGATTTTCCACCCTGCGCGCCGACGACCACGATGACCGGCGCGGGCGCGTCCGCGAACGTGTAATCGGGCGTCACCTGCATTCCGCCGCTGGTGCGGATCGGCGAGCGCGAATCCGAAACCGTATACAGCCGGAACGGCATCCGCTCTTCCATGCTGGCCCCGCGGCTGTCGACGTGGACGTCCTGGAACACCTCCCAGGGTCCGGCGAAGTCGATCATCGTCGCTCCTTCGGTGAGCACGAAGGCGACGGCGATGGAGCCCTTGGGCGGCACGCTCAAGGCGGCGGCTACGACGAGCGCAGCAATCATCATGCCCTCCTACGCGCTCCGTAGCGCGATCATCGGGTCCACTTCGGCTATCCGGCGGGCCGGCACGAGGCAAGCGACTGCGCCAACCCCGGCGAGCACGGCGGCGCCCGCGACGTAGGTGACGGGATCGTGCGCGGCGATGCCGAAAACGAGGCCGGACATCACGCGGGAGATGGCGAGCCCGCCGAGGATTCCCAGGGCAAGACCGAGCCCGACCAGCGCCATTCCCTGGCGCACCACCATCGCCAGCAGCGAGGAAGGCGCAGCGCCCAGGGCCAGGCGGATTCCGATCTCCTGCGTCCGCTGGCTCACCGAATAGGCGATCACTCCGGCGATTCCCGCCGCAGTGATGAAGATGGCGAGGATGGCAAAGGCGCCGAGTAGCAGCGCGGTCAGGCGCGGCGAGGCCAGGTTGTCCGCGCGGACCTGCGCCAGCGTCCTCACCTCCGTGACCGGCTGCTGCGGATCCATCTCCTTGATCGTCCCCCGCACCATCCGCTCCACGTCCGCCGCTGGCGCCCGACTGCGCACGATCAGCCTCAGGTCGAGGAAAGGCTGGATCGCGAACGGCGCATAGAGCTCGTTCCCGGGCTCCCGCTCGAGGCCGTGCTGCTTCACGTCGGCGACGACGCCGACGATCTGCACCCAGTTGGTCGCGCCGACGACCTTGATCCGCTTGCCCAACGCGTCCTCGCCGGGAAAGAAATGGCGAGCGAACGACTGGTTCACGATGGCGACCGGTGGCGCCGGATCGCGATCCATCGCGGTAAATGCACGGCCGGCGAGCAATGGGACCCCCATGGTCTGGAACAGGTCCGGAGTGGCCGTCTCCAGGTCCGCCCGCGGCCGCGGACCATCCGACGGCGGCGCTCCCTCGATCTGGAACTCCACCCCGAATGGATTCGTGTCGTTGAGCGGGACGGACCCCGTCAGCGCTGCGGAGATCACGCCGGGCTCCACGCGAATCCGGTCCAGGAGGCCGTCGCCAAAGGTGCGGATCTGTTCGGGCCTCCCAGAGCGGCTCCAGTTCAGATCGACGCGCGCGGTGAGGACGTTCTCCACGTCGAATCCCGCGTCCACGGACTGGAGGTTGAGCAGGCTGCGCAGCATCAGCCCGGCGCCGATCAGCAGCGCGAACGACACCGCGACCTGCGAGACGATGAGCGCGCTCCGGGCACGCAGTCGGGCGCGGTGCGCGGTCGCGCCCGCTCCTTCCTTCAGGTCCGCGGCGAGATTCGCGCGCGCCGGCAGCGCCGGCAGGCATCCGAGCAGCGTCCCGGTGAACAACGACAGTCCCAGCGCGAACAGCAGGACCCGCCCGTCCAGCCGGATCTCGGAGGCGCGGGTGGTGAACCGGGCCGCGAAGGCAGCAAGCGCATCGAGCCCCCAGCTCGCGACCAGCACGCCGAGAACGCCTCCGGCGATCGCCAGGATCAGGTTTTCGGTGAGGAGAAGTTGCAGCAGGCGCAACCGCGTTGCCCCAAGGGCGGTCCGGACCGCCATCTCCTTCTCGCGACGGACCAGCCGCGCCATGGTCAGATTGGCGACGTTGGCGCAGACGATCACCAGCAGGAAGAGAGTGGTGGCGAGCAGCACGATGAGCGTGGGACGCGCGCCGCGGGTCAGCTCATCGCGCAGGGACGCCGCGGTGGTGAGAAAACCCTCGCTCTTCGGATACGCGTCCGGATACGCAGTGTGCAGCCGCTCCGCGATCTGCGCGAGGTCCTTCTGCGCCGTGGCGAGCGTGGCCCCGGAGCGCAGCCTGCCGAACACGGTGAGCCCGCGCGCCGTCCGCGTCTGCGACCACCGCGGCCCATTGCGGAACGGGCAGGCGACGCTGGGCATGAACACGTCGTTGACCCCCGGGTATTGCGGCATGGGCGCCAGCACCCCGACGACCTGGTGGACCTTGTCGTTCATGGTGAAGGTCTTGCCCACGACCTCCGGATCGCCGCGGTACGCGCGCTGCCAGTACTCGTACGTCAGGACGAGGACGGGGGCAGCGCCCTGCACGTCGTCGTCCGCCACGAACGTCCTGCCGAGCAGCGGGCGGACGCCGAAAGCGTCGAAGAAGTTCGCCGAGACCACGGCGGTGGAGACGCGCTGCGCCTCGGCGCCGCCCAGCAGCGTGAACTGCATCTGGTGGTACTCGACCACCGCGTCGAGAGCGCGGGTCTGCTCCCGGTAATCCTTCACCTCGAGCGGCGAGAAGCCGGCGTTCTCCACCCGGCCTCTCTGCAATGGCTGGAGCAGGTGGACCATCCGGTGTCCGTGGGCGTACGGCAACGGCCGCAGTAGGACCGCGTCGATGACGCTGAAGATCGCCGTGTTGGCCCCGATCCCGAGCGTCAGCGTGAGAAGGATGGCCGCGGTGAATCCGCGGCTGGCGATGAGAGCGCGGATGCCGTACCGCGCATCGTGCAGCAGCGTGGCGAGAGCGCGCTCGCCGCGGCCTTGGCGCGCGGGCCGCTCCAGCCACTCCCCGAAATCGCGCGGCGCGGCGCCGAGCCGCTCCTTCATCCCGTTCCAGAAGAGGTCGGCGGCCGCCCGTGGCGAGAAACCCACGCCGTACACGTCCCGGCAGAGCCGGAGCAGGTCCTCGGCGTGGCGCTCGCGGAATCGTTTCGGGTAGGCGCGGAGGAAGAGTCGCAGCATGGGGCCCCCTCAGATGGCGAGCAGCTCGCCGATCACTCCGGCGAGGAGCTTCGCTTCCGCCTGCGCGGTGCGCCGGCCCAGCGAGGTGATCCGGTAGTACGTCCGCCGCTCGTCGCCGGCCGAGGCTCGCTCGTGCACGTCGATCAAGCCGCGCTCGAGCAGACGGTCGAGCACGCGGTAGAGGTTGCCGGGCCGGATCCGGATTCGCCCCTGGGAGCGCGTCGCCACTTCCTGGACGAGGCCGTAGCCGTGCAGTGGCGCGGCGTGCAGCGCCGCGAGGACGAACAGCTCGGCGGGCTTCAGCGGAGGTGTGCTCGAATCGAGTATGCTCATATTGAGCATACTAGCGAGCGCGTGCTCCTGGTGTCAAACAGCGGCGGTCAGTCCTTGAAGAACTTCACCGCCAGCACGACGGCCGCCGCGCCGGCGGGGACGATGGCGAGAATCTTCACCAGCTTCGCGATCCGGTGCTCGAGCACATTCACGCGATCAGCGAACAAAAGCATCATCCAGTGCCTCGCCCGGGTCTCGTGCGTGGAGTACGCGATGCGCCGCAGCAGGCCGGAGAGACCGTGCAGCGGCTGCGCCGTGCCGAAGACCGGCGTCATCGAGCGCAACTCCTGGCGATGCGTGAGGCCGCGGCGCGGCCGCATGTGCTCGATGTGCTCGGGCGCGGTCGGTGTGAGAGGCCGCGTCTCGTGCTCCATCGGCACGCCCGGCCGTTCATCGGCCGGAAGATCGGCTCCAGCCACGGACTTGTCGAGATGCTCGTGAAGCTGCCGCTGCCTGTCGGTCATGGAATCCTCCCTCGCTAGGCGGCGGGCGTGAGCACGCACTTCACGCAGCCGTCCCTCTTGTCCGAGAATGTCTTGTAAGCCTTGGGCGCCGCGGAGAGCGGGAAGCGGTGCGTGATGATCCCCTTCGCGTCGATGCGGCCCTCGCGGATGTGCTTCAGCAAGTGCGGCATGTAGCGGCGGACGTTGCACTGGTTCATCCGCAGCGTGATGCCCTTGTTCATCGCCGTGCCGATGTCCACGAGGTTCCAGGGCGGGCCGTAGACGCCGATGATCGACACGTTGCCGCCCTTGCGGACGGTCTGGATGGCCCAGTTGATGGCCACGGGGACGCCGGCCTGCATGAAGCTCATTCCGAGCACGCGGTGCAGCTTGCTGCCTTCCGCTTCCATTCCGACCGCGTCGATGGCGACGTCAGGACCGCGACCCTCGAACTGGTCCTTCAGGTAGCTGACGATGTCCGGGACCTTCTTGAAGTTCACCGTCTCCACGCCGGCGTAGCGGCGCGCGAAGTCGAGGCGGTAGTCGACGTGGTCGACGGCGACCACGCGGCCGGCGCCGAGGAGCCACGCCGACTTCATCGCGAACAGCCCCACCGGCCCGCAGCCGAAGACCACCACGGTCTCGCCGCCCTTGATCTCGCCCATCTCCGCGGCCTGGTAGCCGGTGGGAAGGATGTCGCTGAGGAAGAGCACTTCCTCCTCTTCCATGTCGTCGGGAATCTTCATCGGCCCGACGTCCGCGAACGGAACGCGCACGTATTCGGCCTGGCCGCCGTCGTAGCCGCCGGTCGTGTGCGAGTAGCCGAAGACGCCGCTGGCGACGTCGCTGTTCGGGTTCGTGTTCTCGCAATTGGCGGACAATCCGCGCGAGCAATAGAAGCAGATGCCGCAGGAGATGTTGAAGGGGACGACCACGCGGTCGCCGCGGCGCAGGTTCTTCACCGAGGAGCCGATCTCCTCGACCGTACCGGTGAATTCGTGCCCGAACGTGCAGCCTACGCGGGTGTCGGGCACGAGCCCGTGGAGCAGATGCAGGTCGGAGCCGCAGATCGCGCTGCGGGTCACCTTGAGGATGGCGTCGTTGGAGTGCTCGATCCGCGGGTCGGGCTTGCGGACGACCTTGACCTTGTTCGGTCCGAAATAGCTGAGCGCGCGCATGCGCAGAAAGTGCGGATCGGGGTCTGCTCCGGCAAACTGCTGGCATGCGCGCCCTTCCCACCCTGGTGCTCGTGGCGTCGTGCGCCTGCTCGTGCGCACACTCGGCGCGTGGGCCGTCCGCGCAGCCATGCGATGTCCTGCCCGTGAACGCGGCCGCGGCGCTGATGACGTTCGCGACGGATCCTGGCGGCGGCATTGCGCTGGGCGGCGAATCGGGCGGCCGCCTGCGCGCCGGAACCGCGGCGACCGATGCGCCCGGCGGATTCGTCCTTCGCGCAAACGGGGGCGGCGCAGTCCTCTGGATTCGTCCGATGGGCCCTGCTCGTCCCCTTGCGCTGACGATCGCGCCGGACGGCGGTACCGTCGTCGTCGGGCAGTCGCAGCGACACTGCATCGCCGCACGCCTCGATGGTCAGGGGCGCGAAGTGTGGGCATCGACGCTGGCGGGCGACGGCGAGTCGGCCTGCAGGGCGGTCGCCTTCGACGAGCGGACCGGCGACATCTGGGCGGCGGGCGAATTCACCGGCACGGTAGGTCCAACGCGCGCCGCGGGCCTGACCGACGCCTTCGTCGTTCGCATCAGCGGCGTGACCGGAGAGATCCGGCTCGTGCATACATTCGGCGGCAAAGGCGCCGAACACGCGACGGCGCTGGCCTTGACCGATGCGGGAGATGTGATCGTCGCGGGGACGTTCGGGCGCGACGTGGACGCCTCTCTCTCCGAGGTGAGCTTCGGCAGCGGATCGGTGCGCGCGGCGGACGGGACCGACGGCTTCGTTGTCGCGCTCCAACCCGATGGGACCACGCGCTGGGTCTCCGTCGTCGGGGAGCACGGCGACGACGAAGTCGTCGGCATCGAAGCGCGCGAGTCCGCCGTCTATGCGGCGGCCAACCTTCATCGGCCGCGTGACGGCGCGCGCTGCGGAGGACAGGCGGCGATCCTGCGCAACCGCGACTGGGTGCGGGTCGAGGAGGACGAATGCGTTGCCGCCCGGGCGCTCACTTTCGACGACGCGGGGCGGCTCTGGGTCCTGGAGAACGCCGGACGCACGCTGCGCGCCCGCGCCTTTGCGTCGACGGATGGAGCGGCCCTCGGGACGCGGACGTGGGCGGCGGAACGCGCCTCGGTGCGCGGCATCGGGATCGCGCGCGTACCCGGGGGATTTGCCGCGGCGGCGACGACGGACGGCGAGCTGACGGTGTGTGGGAAACCAGTCGGAAGCGCCGGCGAGCGGACGCCATTCGTGGTGTGGGTGCGTGATTTGGCGCCATGACGCGCGATTCAAGTTGACGGCCGTAACCGCGAAGCGCACCGACTGTTCCCTTCAAGGGCGTCTCGAATCGCGATTTGATTGGGGAGAATCCGCACGGCGCGCGCCGCGATTACGGAAATCGCCCGCTCGCGGAGAGCAGGTCGATCCGCGCCTGCCTCGCCGTGTCCTCCGCCACGAGCGCCGCCACGTCTGCGTCGCGCGCCGTCCGAGCTGCGTCGACCACTTCCAGGTCGTTGGTCGCCCCCTCCCGGTACGCCAGCATGGTCATGTCCAGCGCGTCGTGAGCCAGACGCGCCGCTTGCCGGGCCGACCGGACGCTCTGGTCCGCTCGCTGGACGGCTTCGAATGAACCGCGCACGTCGGAGCGTGCCTGCCGCAGAAGTCCCTCGAGCTGGGCCTTCGACTCCTCGTAGAGCGCGCTGCGCTCGCGCCGCAGGCCATAGCGGGTGCCGCCGTCGTACAGTGGGATGGTGAGGATGAGCTGCGCCTGCCAACCCGTCGTCGGCTGCGTGACCGTCGCCGGCGAGTTGTAGAAGGGCTGGACCACGGCGCTCAGCAGCGGGAGGTAGTCGGCCCAGGAGTCCCGCAGGACCTTCCGCGCCGCCTCTGACCGCTGCTGCGAAGCGCGCACGTCTGGCCGGTTCTCCTCGGCATCCCGCAGCGCGTCGGCGGGCGCCGGCGGGGCCGGCAGCGCGACCTGCTCTTCGACCTCGACAGGCCCGTCCGAAGCGACGAGGACTCCGAGCGCCTCGCGGGCACGCACGAGGTTGGCCTCCGCCAGCGCGAGCTGCGACTCGTCACCTGCCAACTCCTGGCCGGCGCGGACCTCGTCGAGCCGGTTCCCGCTGCCCACCTCGAAACGGGCATGCGCGTCATCCCGGTGCGCGCGGGCGCTGTCGCGCGCCTGGGTGGTGATCTGTACCAGCCGGTGCTGCGCCATCACCGCCAGGTAGGCGCGGGCGGCGGCGACAGCGACCGTTCGGCGGGCGTCCTCCAGCGACGTGCGGGCGATGTCCACCTGCTCGCCGGCATGCGCCCAGGCGAGCCAGCGCTGGGGAGCGAAGAGCGGCAGGGAAAGCGTCGCGTTTGCCGCGATCGACTCGCGCGCCACGAGGGTGGTACCCGAGGACGTGCGCGAGCTGTCCAGCCGCGTGCCGGTGCCGTTCGCGCTCAAGAAGGGCAGCGACGGGGCGCGCGCCTCCCTGAGGAGACCTTCTGCGCGCCGGATTTCCTGTTCGGCGATCAGCGCCGTCGGGTTGCGCGCAATGGCCCGCCGGACGGCGTCCTCGAGCGTGAGCCTCTCTTGCCCGAGCGCCGACGCGGCGACTGTCAACAGCGCGAGAACACTCCGCAGCATCGCGAACCGGGTTTGCCGCACGGCGGCCGGTTCTACGCGAGTGCGATTGCAGGCGCAACCGTTGCAGTCGCAATCATTGCGATGTACACAGCTCGCGATGGCCGTCCGTCCGGCATCGTCCCTCCGCGAAGAGATCGCCAGCGGCATCGTCCGCATCCGCCGGCGACTGGTCGCCGAGGCGGATCGCCGGCTGGCGGAGCAGGGAAAAACCGTGCTCGGCTTCCAGGTCCTCAGTGCGCTGCAGCGTCGGGGTCCCTCCGCGCAGAACGAGCTGGCCGAAGACATCGGGCAGCATCCCACGGGGTTGTCGCGCCTGCTGGAGGAGCTGGAGCATGCCCGCCTGGTGCGCCGCACCCGAGACCGCGCCGACCGGCGCAAGATCGTGGTGGAGGTGACCGCCCGCGGTCGCGCGCTGCTCGCCCAGGGAAGGCCGCTCGTCAACGCGGCGGTTGAACAAGTGCTGGCGCCGCTCGGGCGCGCCGAGCGGCAGACGCTGCGGAACCTGCTCTGGCGCATGCTGGATCGTTCCGATTCTTGAAGCACTGTTGCGAACGTGTTTCACCGAAACGTGGCGCGTTGACGCTCAGCGCGGGGGCCCGTTACGGTCCTAGGTCGGAGGCACCTTTGGTGCGGAAGATCGCGCTCATCGCCGTTTTGCTCGCCGCTTGCGGCCGCAAGCAGGCCGTCGGCTATCGCACCGACACGGTGACGCGTGGGCCGGTGAGCGAGGTCGTCAACGCGACCGGCGACGTCTCCGCGATCGTGAGCGTGAACGTCGGATCGCAGGTCTCCGGGATCATCGACAAGCTGTACGTCGATTTCAACAGCCCGGTGAAGAAGGGTCAGCTCCTCGCCACGCTCGATCCCCGTCTCTTCCAGGCGCAGATGGAGAAGGCGGAGGCGACGCTCGCCTCGGCCAAGGCCAACGTGGAGAAGGCCCACGTGGCCTACGCCGATTCCAAGCGGATCGCCACGCGCCAGCAGGAGCTTCGCCAGACGGGTCTGATCTCGCAGGCCGACCTGGACACGGCCATGGCGACTCGCGACCAGAACGCAGCGGCGCTTTCCGCGGCCAAAGCCTCGGTGCTGCAGGCAAGGGCGGACCGCGACATGGCCGCGGCCAATCTCGCGTTCACGAAGATCGCCAGCCCGATCGACGGCATCGTCGTCTCCCGGTCGGTGGACGTGGGCCAGACGGTCGCCGCGGCGTTCCAGGCTCCGACGCTGTTCCTCATCGCAAACGACCTGACGAAGATGCAGATCCTCGCCAACATCGACGAGGCGGACGTCGGCAAGGTGCACGCGGGGCTGGAAGCGAAGTTCACCGTCGACGCGTACCCGGGCGAGACGTTCAGCGGAATCATCCGCGATGTCCGGCAGGCGCCGACGACGATCCAGAACGTGGTCACCTACCCGGCGGTGATCGACGCGCCGAACCCCGACCGCAAGTTGCGCCAGGGAATGACCGCTTCCGTGACGATCACCACGGCCCGCAAGGATGACGCCCTCCGCGTCCCGAACGCGGCGCTGCGCTGGACGCCGGAGGATGCCGCCCTCCAGGAAACCATGCCGCAGCGTCAAGGTGTACCTCCCCACGCGCGCACCGCATCTGCGGCGTCCCGCGGCGCGCGCGACGGCGCAAAGCAGGCCGGGCGTGCCGCCCGCGTCTACAAGGTGGAGAACGGCAGGCCGGTGCCGGTGTTGGTCCGCGTCGGGTTCTCGGACGGGCAGCGGACCGAGCTGATTGAAGGACTCGCGGATGGCGACCGGATGATCGTCGGCGGTGGCGAATCCCGAGGCAGCGCACAGTCGGCGAGGCGCCGTGGACCGTTCTAGAGCCCAGGTCGTTCCGGTCGTCGAGACACGCGATCTGGAGAAAATCTACCGGATGGGAGACGTTCAGGTGCGCGCACTGCGCGGCGTGTCGCTCTCGATCGCTACCGGCGAGTTCCTCGCGGTCATGGGTGCTTCCGGCTCCGGCAAGAGCACCTTCATGAACCTCGTCGGCTGTCTCGACCGGCCGACGCGCGGCACGTATCTGCTCAACGGACGCGACGTCGGAAAGCTCTCGCGCGATCAGCTCGCGAGAG
>VBKI01000032.1 GCA_005879535.1 Deltaproteobacteria bacterium
TGCCGCGCGCTGCCGGTTCTGCGTCACCGCGCGCACCCAGAGCCCGAGGCGCGTGCGGGAGAGAAGTATCCAGACGAGCAGGAGAACCAACGAACCGAAGAGCAGGATGGCGATGCGGTTGAAGGGCAGGACCAGCCCGGCGAGCACGGTGATGCCGCCCGACATCCAGTCCGGGTTGGCCACCTCCACGTTCTGCGCGCCGAAGGCGCTGCGCACCGCCTGCATCAGGAGCAGGCTCGCGCCGAAAGTGGCGAGCAGCGTCTCCAGGGGGCGACCGTAGAGCTTGCGCACGACGGTCAGCTCCAGCAGCGCTCCCACCGCGGCCGCCGCGAGGAACGAGGCGGGCACGGCGACGGCCAGGTACCAACCGAAGTGACCTGGCCATTGGCGGCGGAACAGCGTCTGCACCAGCCAGGTGGCGTACGCGCCGATCATCAGCAGCTCGCCGTGCGCCATGTTGATCACGCCCATCAGCCCGAAGGTGACGGCGAGGCCCAGGGCGGCGAGGAGGAGCACGCTTCCGAGGCTGAGACCGCTGAAGAGCAGCCCCACCATCTCTGCCCGCTTGAGCGAGGCCTCCACGCTCCCGGTCGCGTCCTTCAGCGCGGCGAGCACGGCGGGATCGCTCTCCACCGCGAGCCGCTGCGCCAAGAGCCGCTTGCTGGTCGATCCAGGCACCCGTCGAAGCTGCTGTGCCGCGGCGATCCGGCGGGCGGGCTCGGACGCCGAGAGCGCGAGCATCGCCTGCGTGGTGAGCAGGACCTCGCGGACCTCCTTGTCCTTCTCCTTCGTCAGGGCGCCCTCGACGGCGGGAAGGACGTCGGGATCCGGCGCCTGCTGCAGCGAGCGCGCAGCCTCCAGGCGCTCCGCCCGATCCGGCGCGGAAAGTGACACTTTTTCCAGGTCGTCACGCGACGCTGCGGGAGCGCCGGTGAGAGCGTCCCGCAGCCTTCCACCGTCGTCGATGAGGACCGGTCCTTCGGGCCCCGCATAGAGGCGGCCCTCCAGCGTCGCGCGAAGCACCGGAACGGCAGCTGCATCACCGGCTTCAGCCAGAGCGGAGACCGCCCCTTGGCGGTCCGCCTGGCTGCCTCGAGCGATCTTGTCGAGCGTGCTCGCGTCGAGACTGACCGCGAGCACGACCGCCGTGATCAAGCCTGCCGTCATTCCTGGAACTGGATGCCGAGCTGCACGCCGGTGACGCTCGACCCGGCCGGCGGATTGGTGTTCTGCACCGCCAGTCCTATGCGCGCATTGTGCCCGTCCAGGATGTAGTTGAGGCCGACATCCACGGTCCGCGTCGGGTCGCCACCCAATGCCGCGACGGCGTGCTGGTAACGTACCATCGGCTGGACCCGGCCCGGACCCATCTTCGACGCGAACAGCCAGCTGGCAAGGCCGAAGGCGCTCCAGCCTTCCTTGCCCAGATCGTTGCCCTGGTCGAAGTTGTAGTAGGCGCCTTCGAGCGTGAGCACGTCCGCGGCGATGACTTTCTTCTCGAAGAGGAGGTCGACGTTGAACCCCAGCATCTTCTTGTCGCCGGCCGTATCGATGGTCTTCTTGTACTGAATCGTGCCTCCCAGCGCGAGGACGTCCTTCGATCCGTAATAGGTGCTGGAGTTGTAGTAGCCGGGCTCCGGATCGAGGAAGTTGAAGACCACCCGCCCGGCGTAGATGGCCTGACCGACGGGTACCGCGGTGTCCAGCGTGAAGACGCCCGCCTGGTATTTGAGCTGTCCGTGGTTGAGCTGGCCCCACAGCGCTGCTCCGTCGGCGCGGCCGGCGTAGATCGATGGATATCCGTTGACGGTCGTCGGATAGTTCCAGGCGTTCTGGTAGTAGGGCCCGCTCAGGTTCGCGCGGTCCGACGGTGGCAGAAAGCGTCCCATCCAGACGTTGAAGAGCTCGCTGGGCTCGAACTGCGCGATGGCGTCGAGCACGCGGATGGTGCCGCCATCGGCGTTGTTCAGGTCGAGGTTCCCCGCGAACTTCAGCCAGGGCGCGAACTGGCCGGCGATGTACGGACGCACGTCCAGCGTGTTGACGCTTACTCCTTGCGCGGGCGTGGTGTCGACGTAGCCGCCTCCGACGCGGACCCCGACTCCATAGGAGAGTGTCTTGGGTCCGAGGGTGAGCTCTGCGGCCGGAGCCGCTGCGGCGGCGAGCGCGACGGTGCAGATGACGGCGATTCTCATCCTAGCGCCCCGCCCGCTTCTCGTTGCCTGCGATGAACGGGCTCCACGGCTGGGCGCGGATCGGTTTGTCCGTCTTCCAGACCACGTCGAACTGCCCGTTGCCCTGCACCTCGCCGATGAACACCGGCTTCCACAGGTGGTGGTTCGTCTCGTCCATCTTCAGCGTGAACCCGGAGGGCGCCACGAACGTCTGGCCGGCCATCGCCTTGCGGACGTCGTCGACCTTGACGCTGCCGGCCTTCTGCGCCGCCTGCGCCCACATGTGCATGCCGACGTAGGTGGCTTCCATCGGGTCGTTGGTCACGCGCGAATCGCCGCCGGGAAGCCCGTTCTTCTTCACGTATGCCTTCCACATCTTGATGAACTCGGCATTCGTCTTGTTCTTGAGAGACATGAAGTAGTTCCAGGCCGCGAGGTGGCCGACCAGCGGCTTGGTGTCGATGCCGCGCAGCTCCTCTTCACCGACGGAGAACGCGACCACCGGGATGTCGGTGGCCTTGAGCCCCTGGTTGCCGAGCTCCTTGTAGAAGGGCACGTTGGAGTCGCCGTTGATGGTGGAAATCACCGCCGTGTGTCCGCCGGCGCCGAACGCTTTGATCTGTGCGACGATCGTCTGGTAGTCGCTGTGGCCGAACGGCGTGTACGTCTCCAGGATGTCGCTCTCCGGGATTTTCTTCGACTTCAGGAAGGCCCGGAGGATCTTGTTCGTGGTGCGCGGGTAGACGTAGTCGGTGCCGAGCAGGAAGAAGCGCGTCGCGCCGCCGCCTTCCTTGGACATCAGGTATTCCACCGCGGGGATCGCCTGCTGGTTCGGCGCCGCGCCCGTGTAGAAGACGTTCTGCGACAGCTCCTCGCCCTCGTACTGGACAGGATAGAAGAGGAGCCCGTTCAGCTCCTCGAACACCGGCAGCACGGACTTGCGCGAGACCGACGTCCAGCAGCCGAACACCGCCGCCACGTTGTCCTTGGTCAGCAGCTGGCGCGCCTTCTCCGCGAACAGCGGCCAGTTCGAGGCGGGATCGACGATCACTGGCTCCAGCTTCTTGCCGAGCACGCCTCCTTTGGCGTTGATCTCGTCGATGGTCATCAGCGCGACGTCCTTGAGCGACGTCTCGCTGATCGCCATCGTTCCCGACAGCGAATGCAGAATGCCGACCTTGATGGTCTCCGCGGCGCGAGCCGGCGGCGCGCCGAAGAGGACGGCGCAGAGAACGGACGACAGCATGAAGATGAGCTTCCGGGTGTACATGGGTTGGGGTTCTCCTCGGCCCGGTCGGACCTGCGCCCGGTCAGTGCAACAGCGGGACCACTTGCCGCGGCGCGGCGACGGCTGCCCTTCATTCGTGCGAGCCGCCGAAGCTGGAGAAGTCGCCCGACGAAATCGTCGGATGCATGGGTCCGCGACGACAAAAACGTCGCGCGCGTCCTCGACAAACCGTGCGTCGGTCCGCGCGCGATGGTTCACGGTCGTGCAGTTGGCCGGGCGAACGGCTGACGTTTTCGTGGTTTCCCGGTGGGCGACCGACGAATTCGTCGCTTGCGCTATGTAAACCCAGGGGCGAGCATGCGGTTGAAGCTCTCGGGACTGCGGATTCCCTGACGCGCCATCCACGTGTCCGCGGCCGCGATGCGAGCGGCACCGGCCTCACCGCCGGACAACTCGCCGTGGCGGCGTCGCGCGACGGCGGCGTAGAGCGCCATGTCGACGGTATCGAACTCGCTCGCGGCCCGTTCGAGGAGGATGAGAGCCCGCTCCGGCTGGCCACGAAGGGCTGCGATCCCGGCGCGGAGCAACTCGCCCGCCGGCCTGAACGCGGCGATGGGATCGCTCATCAGCTCGCGCGCAGCCCGATCCGCGACGTTCAGGAGAGCACTTCTCGCGGCCCGATCGCGTGCATCCGCCACCGCCGCGAGCGCGCTGGCGCCGCGGACGTGCACCATCTGTGACCGCACGACGCGCACGCGACCCAGCATCGATTGTTCGAACGCTGGCCAGGCCGCGTCGACGCGCGCCCAGGCGGCGTGGCCGTCGCCCTCATAGCGGTCGACGAACGCCTCGCCGAGCAACAGGAGCATGTGCTGGATGTCGAAGCCGCCGGTCACCCACTGCTCTCGAGCGAGCCGCACTTCGGCGTCGCAGCTCCTGGGGGTCCGGAATCTCGACGGCGGGTCTGGACGCGGTCGCCACCGCCGGGGCCTGCCGCAGCACGGGGAACAGGCGCACCAGGGAATGGATGTCGCTCGGCAGCAGCACTTCAGCCTGGTCCCCCAGACGCCGCAATCGCTGCGAGAGCGAATCGATCACGCTGTCGAGCGCCTTGTAGGGGACGGATTCGCGCTCGTAGCAGCGGCCGGCCAGCACGGTTGCCCGAGGGTCCGCCCGAATGCGGCCGAGGAAGCGATCGACCAGCGTCGTCTTGCCCATGCCCGAACGACCCTGGACGAGGACGGTCACGGGCGTGCCTTCGCGCGCTCGTGCTTGCGCGGCTTCCAGCGCCTCGAGCTGGGACTGCCGCCCAAGGAAGACCGGTGCAGGCCCCTGCGCGGGCATGCCGGTCGGGACGTGGGCACTTCGCAACCGTCGCAACACTTCCGAGCCCTTCGGCCGCTCGTCGGGGTTCCGATGGACGAGCGCGGTCGCAAGCTCGGCGAGATCCTCCGGAATGCCGTCGCGACGCAACGGAGGCGCCTCTCGCCGGATCTTTGCGTCGAGCACCTCGATCACCGTGCCCTCGAAGGGCAGCCGCCCGGCGAGGATGTCGTAAAGCATCGCGCCCACGCTGTACCAATCGCAGGCCGGGCCCAACTCCGCGCCGCCGGCTTGCTCCGGTGACATGTACGGCGGCGTTCCGCCCATCGGATCGAGGATCGAATCGCCTGCCGACGCGGACCGCCGGGCGCTCACCAGACCGAAGTCGAGGAGGACGACCCGGCCTCGGCTATCCACCATCACGTTCGACGGCTTGATGTCCCGGTGCAGGCGTCCAGTCGCGTGGAGGGCTTCGACGCCGAGCGCGAGCTGCCGGAACGCGTCGCGCAGCCGGTCGACGTCGCCATTGGCGATCCAACGCCGGAAATCGACGCCCTCCAACAGCTCCATGGTGCAGAACCAGCGGTCTTCGTCCGAGATGAGCTCGTAGAGGGTGACGAGGTTCGGGTGCGAGACGTTGGCGAACGAGCGGAACTCGTGCTTGAACCGGTATAGCCCCGCCGGATCGAACCGCTGCAGCGTCTTCAGCGCGACGTCGCGGCCCTGGGCGAGATCGCGGGCGCGATAGACCACACCCATCGGTCCCGCGCCGAGCCGCGAGAGGACCTGGAACCGCGCGTTGCCGCCGAAGTCTCCGGGGTCCACGGAGTCACCCTGAGGAAGGGCGCGCATCATACTGAATCTATGCAGCTGTGCTGGAAGGTTGCGACGATCCTGCCATTTCGACCGAGGGAAGCGACGAATTCGTCGGAACGGCGGCCCGGATGTGAAGATTGGGTGAACCGGGGCCCATCCCTGCGAACGCATTTGACAAACCGCGGCAAGGGGCGCTACCCATGTGCGCCATGAAATCCCGGCTCCCGCGCGCCGCCGTCCTCTTCGCTTCCGCGCCGGAGCTTCGCTCCTCGCTCCTTCTTGGCGTCGTCGGACTGCTTCCGCTCATTAGCAGCGGGTGCGGGCCGCCGTCCTGACCGAGGAAGATTTCCGGAAGGAACCTGGCCCCCGCACCCGACCCGGTGCGGGGGCTTTTTTTTGCCCCCGAGGTCCGCATGTCGTCGCAGCCCGCAGTTGCACAGCAGAGCCGAAGCCCCGACGCCGAACCGGTCCAGAGGACGGGCGCGCAGATGGTCTGGGAAGTTCTCGTGCGCGAAGGCGTCGACGTCGTCTTCGGGTACCCGGGCGGCGCGATCATGCCGACCTACGACGCGATGCCGGCCTATCCCATCCGGCACGTCCTGGTCCGGCACGAGCAGGGCGCCGCCCACATGGCCGACGGCTATGCCCGGGCGTCGGGCAAAGTCGGAGTGGCGATCGCCACCTCCGGACCGGGCGCGACGAACCTCGTCACCGGCATCGCGACGGCGATGATGGATTCCTCTCCCATCGTCTGCATCACGGGGCAGGTGCCTTCGACGGTCTTGGGCAGCGACGCCTTCCAGGAGACGGACATCACCGGCATCACGCTGCCGATCACCAAGCACAACTACCTGGTCACGCGCGCCGAGGACGTCGCCCCCACCCTCCGCGAGGCCTTCTTCATCGCCCGCTCCGGCCGGCCGGGTCCGGTGCTGGTGGACATCACCAAGGACGCGCAGCAGGGAGTGGCGCGCCTCGACGCGCGGTTGCCGACGCGGGCGGCGCGCAGCCGCCCGATTCCGACGCCGACTTCCGACGCCATCGCCCGGGCAGCCTTGTTGATCGACGCGGCCGAGCGGCCCCTGATCCTCGCGGGCCAGGGCGTTCTGGCGTCGGGATCGACGGCGCTCTTGCGCGAGTTTGCCGAGAAGACCGGCGTTCCGGTGACCGCCACGCTGCTCGGCCTCGGAGGCTTCCCGGCATCGCATCCGCTCAGCCTGGGCATGATGGGGATGCACGGTGAAGCCTGGGTGAACACGTCGATCCAGGAAGCAGATCTCTTGGTCGCGCTGGGGATGCGCTTCGACGACCGGGTCACCGGCAAGCTGCAGACGTACGCGGTGAACGCGAAGAAGATCCACGCGGAGATCGACCCCAGCGAGATCAACAAGAACGTCCGGGTGGACGTCGCCCTGCCGGGAGACCTGCGGCGGACGTTGGAGGCGCTGCTTCCGGTCGTACAGGCGCGAACGCGCAAGCCCTGGCTGGATCGCATCGCGGCCCGGCGGAGCGAAGCGGCCCGCCGCGACGTGCAGTCGGTTCCCTCGGGCGGGAAGCTCTTCGCCGCCCACGTGCTGCACGATCTCTGGCGCTTGACGGAAGGCAAGGCGCTGGTCGTGACCGACGTCGGCCAGCACCAGATGTGGGAGGCGCAGTACTACAAGCACGAGCGACCCCGGTCGCTGATCACCTCGGGCGGCCTCGGCACGATGGGGTTCGCGCTTCCCGCGGCGATGGGCGCGCGCTTTGCCCGACCGGACGACGAGATCTGGGTAGTGGCGGGCGACGGCGGGTTCCAGATGACCGCCTGCGAGCTGATCACCTGCGCGCAGGAAGGCCTGAAGCTCAACATCGCCATCGTCAACAACGGCTATCTGGGGATGGTCCGACAGTGGCAGGAGTTCTTCTACAACCGCCGGTACGTCGCCACGCCGCTGCGCAGCCCCGACTTCGTGATGCTGGCTCAGGCGCACGGTTTGCCGGGACTCCGCGTCACGCGCAGGGAGGAGATCCCTCAGGCCGTCGAGCGGGCCCGGGCCGAGGCGGGCTCGGTGGTGGTCGAGTTCCGCGTCGAGCAGGAAGACTCGGTGTACCCGATGGTGCCGGCCAACACCGACCTGCGCGAGATGATCCGGCGACCCGCATTCGCCGAGGAGGAGTGATGCCGCACGACTCCGCGTTTTCCATTCCCAGTGGCCGGAGGACGGCGCAGACGCTCATCGTCTACGTCGAAGATCAGCCCGGGACCCTCAACCGCATCGTCTCGCTGTTCCGGCGGCGCGGGTTCAACATCGAGTCGCTCACGGTCGGCCGCTCCGAACGGGAAGGCATCTCCCGCATCACCGTGGTGGTGCGTGCGGACGACGAGACCGCCCGGCGGCTGGAGGCGAACCTCTACAAGCTCGTCAACGTGCTTTCGGTCGAAGACGTGACCCACGCGCCGTCGGTCACGCGCGAGATGGCGTTCGTGAAGGTGCGCGCCGCGCAGAACCGGCGCCCCGAGTTGCTTCAGCTCGTGCAGACCTTCCGCGCCCGTGTGGTGGACCTCGGTCCCGAGTCGGTGATCGTCGAGACCACCGGGACGCAGGAGAAGCTCGACGGGCTCGTCGAGGTGCTGCGCCCCTTCGGGATCCTCGAGCTGGTGCGCACTGGAGCGGTGGCGATGCAGCGAGGACCGGGGGGCGGCGCGCAGGACGAAGCGTCCGAATCGGATGACGGGGTAGCCGCATGACTTTCAAACCAGAAGCAGGAGCGACGCGGATGAACAGGAACGGGAACGAGACGAGCGACCGGGTGATCGTGTTCGACACCACCCTGCGCGACGGTGAGCAGGCCCCAGGCGGGAGCATGAACCTCTCGCAGAAGATGCAGGTGGCGAAGGCTCTCGCGGCGCTCGGCGTGGACGTGATGGAAGTCGGATTTCCCGTCGCGTCGCCAGGCGATTTCCAGGCCGTGGAAGCGATCTCCCGGCAAGTGGAGGGCCCCGTCATCTGCGCGCTCGCGCGCGCGCACCGGCCGGACATCGACGCCGTCCTCAAGGCGCTGGCGCCCGCGTCGCGCCGTCGGGTCCACGTCTTCCTCGCCACGAGCCCGATCCACCGCGAGCACAAGCTGCGGATGACGCAAGCGGAAGTGGTCCGCGTCGCCACCGGCGCCATCGAGTACGCGCGCGAGCGCTGCGACGACGTGGAGTTCTCCGCCGAGGACGCGGCACGCACGGAGCCGGACTTCCTCGTCGAAGTGGTGGAGCGCGCCATCGAGGCGGGCGCCACGACCATCAACATCCCCGACACCGTCGGGTACGCGGTGCCTTCGCACTTCGCCGCCATCATCGAGAACCTGCGCGCCAAGGTCCGCGGCATCGACCGCGTGGTGCTCAGCGTCCACTGCCATGACGATCTCGGCATGGCGGTAGCCAACAGCCTGGCGGCGCTCCAGGCGGGGGCGCGGCAGGTGGAGTGCACCGTCAACGGGATCGGCGAGCGCGCCGGGAACTGTTCGCTCGAGGAAGTGGTGATGGCGCTGCGCACGCGCCACGACTTCTTCGGCCTGCGCACGGGCATCCGTACGCAGCAGCTCTGCTCGGCGAGCCGGGTGGTGGCGGGAGCGACGGGATTCCACGTCGCGCGCAACAAGGCGGTGGTCGGGCAGAACGCCTTCGCCCACGAATCCGGCATCCACCAGCACGGGATGATCAACCACCAGCAGACGTACGAGGTGATGCGGCCCGAGGACGTCGGCTTCAAGAGCAGCAACCTCGTGCTCGGCAAGCACAGCGGCCGCCATGCGCTGAACGCGCGGCTGCACGATCTCGGCTACCAGCTCGAGCCGGAGCAGATCGACAAGGTATTCGAGGAGCTGAAGCGGCTCGCGGACAAGAAGAAGGAGATCTACGACGGCGACCTCGACGCGCTGCTCGTCGGCCTCTTCCAGAACGGGACGGCGCGCCGCTGGGAGCTGGCGAGCCTCAACGCGGTCAGCGGCACCGGCACGCCTCCCACTGCCGCCGTGTCGCTCCTCACCCGCGACGGGCGGAAGCTCGACGAGGCGGCCACCGGCGACGGTCCGGTCGACGCCGTCTTCAAGTGCATCGAGCGCATCACCGGCGTGAAAGCGCGTCTGCGCGACTTCACCATCGCGAGCGTCAGCGCCGGCGAGGATGCGCAGGGTGAAGTGATCGTCGTCGTCGAGCACGAGGGCCGCACCTATCGCGGGCGCGGCCTGAGCACCGACATCGTCCTCGCCAGCGCCGAGGCCTACCTGGAGGTGGTGAACCGAATCTCCGCGGGCCGCCTGCAGCGCAAGACGCCCCCCGAGCCCGAGGTGGTGTGTGGCGCAGTCTGAGCCGCGCACGCTCTTCGGCAAGCTCTGGGACGCGCACCTCGTCCGTCCGGAGACGGACGAGGCGCCAGCGGTCTTGTACGTCGATCTCCACCTCGTGCACGAGGTGACCTCGCCGCAGGCATTCTCGGTGCTGCGCGAGCGCGGCATCGGCGTGAGACGTCCCGGCCGGACGCTCGCGACCATGGATCACTCGACGCCGACCACGCCGCGTCCGCGGGGCACGAAGCTGGTCATCGAGGACCGCGACTGCGCGGCGCAGCTTGGCGCGCTGGAGGCGAACTGCGCGCAGTTCGGCGTCGAGCTGCACTCGCTCTCCAGCGAGCAGCAGGGCATCGTGCACGTCATCGGGCCGGAGCTGGGTCTGACGCAGCCGGGGATGACCATCGTCTGCGGCGACAGCCATACCAGCACGCACGGGGCCTTCGGCGCCTTTGCTTTCGGGATCGGCACCAGCGAAGTGGCGCACGTGCTGGCCACGCAATGCCTGCTGCAACGGCGGCCGCGAACGCTGCAAGTGCGGGTCGAAGGCCGGCCGCGGCCGGGTGTCACCGCGAAGGATCTCATCCTCTCGATCATCGGCCGCATCGGCATCGCCGGCGGCACCGGCCACGTCATCGAGTACACCGGAAGCGCCATCCGGGCGCTCTCGATGGAAGAGCGGATGACGGTGTGCAACATGTCCATCGAGGCCGGAGCCCGCGCCGGCTGCATCGCGCCCGACGACGTCACGTTCCAGTACCTGGCCGGGCGGCCGCGGGCGCCGCAGGGCCCGGACTGGGATCGCGCGCTCACTCGCTGGCTGACGCTACCCGGCGATCCGGGAGCGATCTATGATCGCACGGTCGAGATCGACGGCAGCGCCGTCGAGCCGACCATCACTTTTGGAACGAATCCGGGAATGTCCGTCCCGATTCGCGGCGAGGTGCCGGATCCGGGGTCCGCCACTGACGCCGCGAATCGGGCGGCATTGGATCGGGCGCTCCGCTACATGGGCCTGCGGCCGGGACAGCCGCTGATCGGCCATCCTATCGACGTCGTCTTCATCGGAAGCTGCACCAACGCGCGCCTCGAGGATCTCCGCGCTGCGGCATCGGTTCTGCGAGGAAGGAAGGTGGCGGCAGGGGTCCGCGCGCTGGTGGTGCCCGGATCCCGGCAGGTGAAGAAGGCGGCCGAGGCAGAGGGCCTGGATCGCGTTTTTCGCGATGCCGGTGCGGAGTGGCGCGAGCCCGGGTGCTCGATGTGCATCGGGATGAACGGCGATCAGGTCGGGCGGGGACAGTCCGCCGTCAGTACCAGCAACCGCAATTTCGAAGGGCGCCAGGGTCCCGGTGCGCGGACTTTCCTCGCCAGCCCACTGACCGCCGCAGCGGCTGCGATTGCCGGCGCCATCGCCGACCCGCGGGAGCTTCTGCGATGACGGCGCTGCAACCCTTCCGCAAGCTCGACTCCCGGACCGCCGTTCTTGCCCGCGCCGACATCGACACCGACCAGATCATTCCGGCGCGCTATCTCAAGGGCACCACGCGCGCCGGCCTTGGCCGCTGGCTCTTTGCTGGCTGGAGGTACGACGAACAGGGCCGTCCGAGGGCAGACTTCCCGCTCTCGCGGCCCGAGGCCCACGGCGCGCAGGTGCTGGTCGCCGGAGCGAATTTCGGCTGCGGGTCATCGCGCGAGCACGCTCCCTGGGCGCTGCTCGATTACGGCTTCCGCGCCGTGGTCAGCTCGTCCATCGCCGACATCTTCCGCGGCAACGCGCTCAAGAACGGGCTCCTGCCGGTGATCGTCGATCCGGCGACGCACGAGATCCTGCTCGCGTCGCCGGGGGTGCGCGTCAGCATCGATCTCGAGTCGTGCACGCTCGCGTTCGGCGACGCCCGCGTCAGCTTCGCCATCGACCCCTTTTCCCGCCGCTGCCTGCTCCAGGGCGTCGACGAGCTCGGGTACCTTCTCGAGCAGGAAGACGCGATCGCCGCATACGAGAAGGAGCAAGGATGAGGGCGCTAATCGCGGTCTTGCCGGGCGACGGCGTCGGTCCGGAAGTGACAGCGGAAGCGGTACGCGTCCTCACCGCGGTGGGCGAGCTGTACGGGCACGCATTCGATCTTCGCGAGGCAACCGTCGGGGGAGTCGCCATCGAGCGAACGGGTGTACCGCTGCCGGACGAGACCGCCGCTCTCTGCCGCGGCGCCGACGCCGTCCTGCTGGGCGCCGTCGGCGGACCGCGGTGGGGCCCTTCATCGCCGGTCCGGCCGGAGCAGGGACTGCTCGAGCTGCGGCGCGCGCTCGGCGTGTTCGCGAACTTGAGGCCTGCCTCGCCGCATCCGCGCGTCGTTGCGGCGTCGCCGCTGAAGCCGGCGGTGCTGCGCGGGGTGGACGTGCTGATCGTCCGCGAGCTGACGGGCGGAATCTACTTCGGCGAGAAGCGCCGCGAGGCGGCCTGGGCCGAGGACCACTGCACCTACAGCGAGGACGAGATCGCGCGCGTCGTCCGCGTCGCAGCGCGGCTTGCGCAGTCGCGCCGCGGCCGGCTGACGTCGGTCGACAAGGCGAACGTGCTCGAGACTTCCCGGCTGTGGCGCGAGGTGACGACGCGCATCGTCCAGGAGGAGTATCCCCGGATCAGCCTGGAGCACCAGCTCGTGGACTCCTGCGCGCTCCGCCTCGTGCAGCGGCCAGCGGACTTCGACGTCATCGTCACCGAGAACCTGTTCGGCGACATCCTCACCGATCTCACCGCCGTGCTCGGCGGCTCGATCGGGATGCTGCCCTCGGCATCGCTCGGAGAGCGCGGACCAGGACTGTACGAGCCGGTGCACGGCTCGGCGCCCGACATCGCCGGCCGTGGGCTTGCGAATCCCTACGGAGCGATCGGGAGCGTCTCGCTGCTGCTCCGCCACTCCTTGCATCTCGAGGACGAGGCCGCCGCGGTCGACGCCGCCATCGGCGCCGCGCTGGAGACCGGGGCGCTCACCGCCGACGTGGCCGACCGGGACGATCGCACCTGCAAGACTGTCGAGGTGGGCGATGCCGTCGTCCACGCGCTGTCGCGGCACAAGGAGTCACGCTGATGGCCGAAGATCCGCGCTCCCACAGCCGCGCCATCACCGAAGGCCCCGACCGGGCGCCGGCGCGGTCGATGCTCAAGGCGATCGGCTTCACCGACGCGGACCTCTCGCGCCCCATCGTCGGCGTCGCCAGCACCTGGACGGAGACGATGCCCTGCAACTTCCACCTGCGTCGCCTGGCCGAGCGGGTGAAGGAGGGCATCCGCTCGGCGGGCGCCACGCCGATGGAGTTCAACACCATCGCCATCAGTGACGGCGTGACCATGGGCACCGAAGGGATGAAGGCGTCGCTGGTGAGCCGGGAAGTGATCGCCGACTCCATCGAGCTGGTCGGGCGCGGGCATCTCTTCGACGCGATGGTAACGCTGGTTGCCTGCGACAAGACGATCCCGGGCGGCGCGATGGCGTTGCTGCGGCTGAACCTGCCCTCGCTCCTGCTCTATGGCGGGTCGATTGCGCCAGGACACTTCGACGGGCGCGACGTGACCATCCAGGACGTGTTCGAGGCGGTGGGAGCGCACGCCGCCGGACACCTCCCGCTCGCGCGTCTCAAGGAGCTCGAGGACGTGGCCTGCCCGGGCAGCGGCGCCTGCGGCGGCCAGTACACCGCGAACACCATGGCGCTGGCTATGGAGGTGCTGGGCCTCTCGCCGCCCGGCTACGCGACGATTCCGGCGGAAGACCCGCGCAAGGACGATGCGACGCGCGCCGCAGGAGCGGATCTCGTGCGGCTCCTGCGCGAGAATCGCACGCCGGCCGACGTGATCACGCGTGCGTCGTTCGAAAACGCCATCGCGGCGGTGGCCGCCACCGGGGGATCGACCAACGCGGTGCTGCATCTGCTGGCGCTGGCGCGGGAGGCGGGGATTCCGCTTGCGCTCGACGACTTCGACGAGGTCAGCCGGCGCACTCCTCTGATTGCGGATTTGAAGCCTGGCGGGCGGTACACCGCGGTGGATCTCGACCGCGCAGGCGGCGTGCCGCTGATCGTCCAGCGCCTCCTCCAAGCGAATCGCTTCCACGGCGATGCAGCCACCGCCGACGGAAAGACCTGGAAGGAGCATGCGAACGCCGCCACGGAGCCGCCCGGCCAGGACGTGGTGCGCCCCCACGGCGAACCGCTGCGCAAGACCGGTGGCCTCGTGATCCTGCGCGGCAACCTCGCGCCGGACGGCTGCGTGCTGAAGATGGCGGGGCACGAGCGGACGTTCCATCGCGGCCCGGCCCGCGTCTTCGAACGCGAGGAGGACGCCTTCGCCGCGGTCCGCGATCGGCGCATCCGGGCCGGGGACGTCGTCGTTATCCGCTACGAGGGCCCGCGCGGCGGTCCCGGGATGCGCGAGATGCTGGGCGTCACTGCTGCGCTCGTTGGCGAGGGCCTCGGCGAATCCGTTGCGCTGCTCACCGACGGCCGGTTCAGCGGCGCGACTCGCGGCCTGATGGTCGGGCACGTCGCGCCGGAAGCGGCCGTCGGCGGGCCCATCGCTGCCCTGCGCGAGGGCGATAGCGTGGTGTTCGACGTGGAGCGGCGCACGCTGTCCGTCGAGCTTTCCGCCGCCGAGCTGGCAGCGCGGATGCGCGGCTTCCAGCCGCCGCCGCCGCGCTACACCTCCGGCGTTTTCGCCAAGTACGTCGCTCTGGTTTCTTCGGCCGCCGAAGGCGCGGTCACGCAGGTTCCCGCTGTTTCCGCAAGTTCCGCAAGCAGCAGTCCCACGCAAGCAGAAGCGAAGGAAGTGAACGATGGCCACCATCTACACGGATAAGGACGCAACCCTCGACCTCGTCCGCGGCCGCAAGGTCGCGGTGGTCGGATACGGCAGCCAGGGTCACGCGCACGCGCTCAACCTCAAGGACTCCGGCGTCGACGTCCGCGTCGGACTTCCGGAGGAGAGCAAGTCGCGCCAGAAGGCGCAGGCGGCGGGCCTGTCCGTCCTCACCGTGGCCGAGGCGGCGCGCGAGGCGGACCTGATCATGGTGCTCGCGCCCGACGAGAAGCAGAGGAGGATCTACGAGGAGGACATCGCGCCTCATCTCACGGCGGGCAAGGCGCTCTTCTTCGCGCATGGATTCAACATCCACTACGGGCAGATCAAGCCGCCGCCGGAAGTCGACGTCGTCCTCATCGCTCCCAAGGCGCCGGGGCACATGGTGCGCCAGGCCAAGGCGCTCGGGCTCTCGTACGCGCGCGGCATCGGCGCGACCCGCGCCGCGGTCCTGGAGACCACCTTCCGCGAGGAGACCGAGACCGATCTGTTCGGCGAGCAGACGGTGCTCTGCGGCGGCATCTCCTCGCTGGTCGTCGCCGGGTACGAAACGCTCGTCGAGGCGGGGTACCAGCCGGAGAGCGCGTACTTCGAGTGCCTGCACGAGCTGAAGCTGATCGTCGACATGATGTACGAGGGCGGCCTGGGCTGGATGCGCTACTCGATCAGCGACACGGCGGAGTACGGCGACTACAGCCGCGGGCCGAGGATCGTGAACGAGGGCGTGCGGGCGGAGATGAAGAAGATCCTCCGCGAGATCCAGACCGGGCAGTTCGCGCGCGAATGGATCCTGGAGAACCAGGCCGGGCGGCCGTCGTTCGACAAGCTGCGCGCCGAAGCGAAGGCGCATCCCATCGAGGAAGTTGGTCGCCGGATCCGCGAGCTGATGAGCTGGTTGCGCGATGCGAAGAAGGACTCCAGCGAGGCGCCGCGCAAGCCGCGTCCCGCTGCACAGGCGTAAGAGCCGGAGGCAGGGTGGAACGCGTCCAGAGTACGGAGCTCGAAGGCCGGTCGACCGCCGGATCCAGAGGAACGACGGCGGCCGGTCCTCCGCGCATGTGGCTGAACGGCAAGCTCGTCTCGCCTTCGGAGGCGCGGTTGGACTTCCTCACGCCCGCGCTCCACTACGGAGTGGCGGCCTTCGAGGGGATCCGCTGTTACCGCACGGCGCGAGGGCCGGCCATCTTCAGGCTCGAGGAGCACGTCGAGCGGCTGATCCATTCGGCGCGCGTCCTCGGCTGGCGCGAGCTGCCGTTCGGTCTGGAGGAGCTGACCGCAGGCTGCACGGACGTGGTCCGCGCGAGCGGATTCGAGGAGTGCTACATCCGCCCTCTGATCTGGCTCGCGGAAGGCGGCTGGAACCTGACGGTCGACGGCGGCAAGGCGTACGCGGGCATCGCCGTCTGGGAGTGGAAGGCGTATCTGGGGGCAGAGGCGCTGGAGCAGGGCGTTCGCGCCAACGTCTCCACCTTTACCCGTCACCACCCGAACGTGATGATGACCAAGGCGAAGATCAGCGGGAACTATCCCAACTCGGTGCTGGCGAAGACCGAGTCGCTGCGCCTCGGATTCGACGAGGCGATCATGCTCGATGCGCAGGGCATGGTGGCGGAGTGCACCGGCGAGAACATCTTCGTGGTGCGCCGCGGGCGCCTGGTCACGCCGCCTCCCGGGGCCATCCTGGAGGGCATCACCCGCGACTCGATCATGACGCTGGCGCGCGATCTGGGCCACGAAGTTGTCGAGCAGCCGGTCTCCCGCGACCAGCTCTACATCGCCGACGAGGTCTTCGTGACCGGGACCGCGGCGGAGGTGATCGGGCTGCGGGAGATCGACTTTCGTCCGATCGGCTCCGGCCGCGGAACGCCCGTCACGCGGGCGCTGCAGCAGGCGTACCACGCGGTGGTGCGTGGAGAGCATCCCCGCTCTGCGTCCTGGCTCACGTTCGTGAGCTGACCGGGTCGACAACGGCGCCGGACCTGCTAGGTTCGGCGCCCCGTTTCCGGAGGTGCTCATGCGGTACGCGACGCTGCTCCTGATCCTCGCTTGCGGCTGCGCCACTACGACGTCCACGACGGGTGCGCCATCGGGCGGCACCGCCGGCGGAGCGGACGCCGGCACCGTCTCGTCCGACGCGGGCATGTTCGGAACTTTCGACGCGGGCGGAATGTACGGCGATGCTGGCGCGATGGGCGCGCCGGACGCCGGGATGCCGGGCACGACGCCGTCGGTGCTGACGGCGAGGCTCGAGCCGCGCAGCAGCAGCAACGTGTCGGGCATCGCGCGTGTCACTCCGGGAGGATCCGGCGTCGTGGTCCTGGTGGAGGTGCAGAATGCCACGCCCGGCGAGCACGGGGTGCACATCCACGAGAACGGCGATTGCAGCGACCCTGCTGCCCAGAACGCCGGCCCTCACTTCAATCCCAAGTCGGCGGCGCACCACGGCGGCGCGAACACGCCAGTCCGCCACGGCGGCGACCTCGGGAACATGAAGGTCAGCTCCAGCGGCCGCGGCCTGCTGGCCGTGACCGTGTCCGACCTGACGATGGACAATGCATCCGGCCGCGCGGTGGTCGTCCACGAGAAGGCGGACGATCTGCAGTCGGATCCGGCAGGCAACTCTGGAAATCGCATCGCCTGCGGCGTGCTCCAGGCCGGCCAGTAAGACGCTCAGGAAGAAGGTGACCGACGCGATGCGGGGCTAGTTGCCGGCGCCATCCTCGCGCTGACGTGTTGACGCGCGCTGCTGTGCGCGAATCAGCGGTGTATTCGGCCACTGCGTATGCTGTGGTGGCCCTACTCGTCGGCCTCGCCGTGCCCTCGCGCATGGTCGAATTGCGTATCCGCTAGTTGCCGCCGCCCATTCCCGGTCTGACGTGCTTGACTTTCTGGGACTTTACGATCGTCGCTGCATTCAGAAGCGCATCGACGGGACCGACTCCCTTCATGTTCTTCACGCCCTGGGTCATGCCCTCGACAAAGAGAGGGCAGGCCCAAACTGGAATTTCGCCAGTCGTCATCTCAATCGGCCGTCCAACAACGATCTCGACGGTATGACGAAGGCCATCCTTACCGAGATAAGACCAGGTATCTCTTGCGATGGGATCACGGATCGCGTCTGCTTGTTCCTTTGGCATGTCGCCTCAGAATCCGCCGTTACCTAGATAAGCTTGGTTACAGAAGGAAATGCATTGGGCGAGCCGCTCGGACACTTGCTGCATACACAAAGCGTATGCCTTTCTTGCTTCGCATTTGCCGAGATTTGGGGACACCATATACGCAGTCGTGCAAGCTCGCCGCGGAGACCCTTCTCGCCGGCGACGACGTCGCTACTCAGCGGTCACTCCATCATCTCCACAAAGAGGACACTGCTGGAGCCGCGCCAACGACGGGAACCATGCCGGCAGGGGGACTTTCGTGAGTGCCCAACCTGACACAGATTTCCCGCAAGCCCGACACCTCACCGATGACACGAACCAGAGGAAAGCCCCTGCCATCGCCATCACACCGGCGAGATGCAGCCAAAGCGGATGCGTCCCCGTCGAAATTGCGTAACTGGCGACCCATAGAAGGGAGGCGATGCCGATCCCGAGGCCAAACACGGCAACCTTCCAGCGTTGGTGCGTTCGATGGAGCCAGTTTGGCGAGTGAGCGCCGTTCATCGGTCATCCCCCACAGCGCACACTCAATTGCCGGGCATTGTGAAGTCAATGGGCAGAAAACGAGCCGGTTGGGCCAGAATGATGGCCGCGCCGGCCCGCCGATTCGTGGGGAACGCAAAAAATCCGCTACCGCAGTAAGCCGCTCCAGAATGGATGCGTGCAGCCGCCTTCGCCCGCGTGGCCGATGACGGTCCCGTCCGGGCCCATCGCCCGCGCCGGAGTACAGATCGAGCGTGTCGTGCGGGGAAACGTCGTCGCGCGGGATCAGCGCGTATGCGCGGCCCTGCCGGATGATCTGCAGATCGTAGTTGCGATGTGACGAAAGCCAGGAGGGCGGATTGTCTGCCGCGCCCACGCCACTGCGCACCGTCGTGACCCACGACCCGTCGATCTGGATCCCTGCCCCGCCGCCCACCAGCGGCCGCACCATCGGCTTCGACTTCCCTTTCGGCGACAGATCGAATGGGGCAGAGATCGCGGACAGGTTCAGGTCGTACCAGCGCGCCGCATATCCGTTCCCGTGCGCGATCACGATGAGCGCCCGCCCTTGCGCGTCGATCACGCCGGCGGCCGCGTTGTTCGCCTGGCCGACCTCGATCGACGCGGCGCGCGCGCCCTGCGTGTCGAACCGGTATGCGTTCAGCTTCGAGCCGCAGCGCTCGAGCACCAGCGAGCCGCCGAGCGAGGAGTAGAACGCCTCCTCGGAACACTTATCTGACAGGGCCGAGCGGCGCACCGCCTGGCCGTTCGCCGACCAGGCGACATGCTGGTTGCCCTGTGTGCTCTGGAAGCCGTCCTGCTGGCCAAAGACGTCTCCGCCAACGCTGGAAAAGCTGCCGCGTTCCGTGCCGCCCGGATTCCAGACGTGCCACGTGCCGGTCCAGTTGTCGCCCATCGATCCGGGATGCGCCTCTCCGGCGACGTTGCCGCTGAGATCTCCAGTGGCGTTCCAGCACACGTCCTGGCGGCCGTGAGGCGTCGTTACGGTCACCGCGGCGCCGAGGTTGTCAGGCATCACCCCGCTGCAGTCCAGCGCAGCCGCTGCGCCGCCGTCCGCTACGCCGGCATCCGTGCTGCCGACGCCACCGTCCGCCGCGACGCCACCGTCCGCCACGACGCCGCCGTCCGGCGGAACGCCGCCGTCATTGGCGAAGCCCGTCGAAGGACTGATCCCGTTTTGCTCGATAGGGCCGCACGCGCAAGCGGCAGCCAATCCGAGGAGAAAAGATTTCCACATTCATGCCTCCGGGTGGGCGGAACCTGCTCATCCGCGCAGCGGCCCGCGAGTTTCACACCACCACTCCCCCGACCGTGCGACACACGGACGCGAGGGCGCTCGCGCGAACGCCCGACCCTTTTGATCCCGCACCGTCGTCTCTAGCCTTGCCTTACCCGGAGGGACCTTGACGCCAGACGTCCGCAACCTGCTACGCCATCTGCGCGTGCCGGGGCTCGCTTACCGCGACTTCAGGGCGGCAGCGCCCGCACCGGTCCGTCGGACGGAGCAACGACAGGGGGTCGTCACGATCGGGCTCGTCTCGCTGGTTCCTTCCGTCGGGCGCACCGCTCTCTGCGCGAATCTCATCCGGGCCTTCGCGCAGGCCGGTGCGCGTGCCGGCGCCGTGGACGTCGATCCCAAGGGCGCGCTCACCGCCTGGTTCGGATCCGAAGGACGCGATCCTTCCGGCTGCATCGAGCATCTCGCCCTCGAGCGGGACGTCCTGCTCGTCGATACCGGCTCGCCTCCTCCCGCCGATGTGCTGAGCGAGGCCGACGAGCTCCTGGTGGTCGCTCGCCCCGACGCCACCTGCCTTGCGGCGGTGCCACAGATGGAAGCGCTCCTGGTGCGGACGCGGATGCGCTCCTGGCGCAAGCCGCGCGCCCGCTGGCTGGTCAATGCATTCGACGGCCGGCGACGAACCGATCGCGAAGTCCTCGCGGCGATGCGGCGCGCGCTCGGTCCGCGCGTGCTCGCGACCGTCATCCAGGAAGACCGTGCCCTCCACGACGCATTCCTCGAGCACCGCGCCGTCCGCGATCTCGCGCCTGCCGCGCAGGTGGTGGCGGATCTGGACGCCTTGGCGAAGGAGCTCCACCCGGGGGGGAGGGCCACCGAACGGCATGCGTGGGTCGAGTGACATCCCGCGAGCCTTGGCCGCCATCTTCGCCGGGCTCTGCATCACGCTGTTCGTCGTCACCCCGCTCGATCTGCGCACGCAGTTCGCCCTCGCCGGTTCGCTCGTCGTCGCCGCGCTGATCCTCGGCCGCTCGCAGGGTCGACTCGCCACGCTCTCCCTGGTGCTGCTGTCGGTGGCGACCACCGGCCGCTACCTCTGGTGGCGCCTGGGAACGACGCTGTCGTCGGACTGGTCCTTCGACGCCGTGCTCAGCGGCATCCTCCTCGCGGCGGAGCTGTACGCCTGCGCGATGTTGTTGCTTGCGTATGCGCAGTCGATCGCCGGTCTCCGGCGCAAGCCGGTGCCGATGCCGCACGATCTCGCATCGTGGCCGAGCGTGGACGTCTTCATTCCCACCTACAACGAGCCGCTGGACATCGTACGCGCCACCGTCCTCGCCGCGGCGTCGCTCGACTGGCCCCGCGACCGCCTGCGCGTTTGGGTCCTCGACGACGGCCGCCGTCCGGGATTCCGCGAGTTCGCCGCCGAGGCGGGCGTCGGGTACGTCACGCGACCCGACAATGCCCGCGCAAAGGCCGGCAACCTGAACCACGCCTTGGGCAAGACCAACGGCGAGTTCGTCGCGATCTTCGACTGCGACCACGTGCCCGTCCGGTCCTTCCTGCAGACCACGATGGGATGGCTCCTGCGCGATCCCAGGCTCGCGCTGGTGCAGACGCCGCACCACTTCTACTCGCTGGAGCCGTTCGGCCGGAACCTGGGCACCGCTCCGCGCGTGCCGGGCGAGAGCGAGCTGTTCTACGGCGTCATCCAGCCCGGCATCGATACCTGGAACGCGTCGTTCTTCTGCGGATCGTGCGCGGTCCTCCGCCGCAGCGCCCTGGACGACGTCGGCGGCATCGCGGTGGAGACCGTCACCGAGGACGCTCACACCGCCTTGAAGATGCACCGGCGCGGATGGCGGACGGCCTATCTCGACGTTCCCCAGGCGGCCGGTCTTTCCACCGAGACCCTGGCGGCACATGTCGGGCAGCGGATCCGCTGGGCTCGGGGAATGGCGCAGATCTTCCGCGTGGACAACCCGATGTTCGGGCGCGGGCTCAAGCTCTCCCAGCGTCTCAGCTACTTCGCCGCGATGCTGCACTTCTTCTCCGGAGTACCGCGGCTGGTGTTCCTCTTGGCTCCGGTCGGCTACCTGGTGTTTGGCTGGCACATCTTCAACGCGCTGCCGCTCGCGGCGGTGGCGTACGGCCTGCCGCACCTGATCCATTCCACGGCGTGCAACGCGCGCATCCACGGCCGCTTCCGTCATTCGTTCTGGTCCGAGGTCTACGAGACGTGCCTCGCCTGGTACACCGCCATTCCCACCACGCTGGCGCTCATCGCGCCCCGCACCGGGAAGTTCAACGTCACCGCGAAGGGCGGCCGCGTCGACGTCCCGTACTTCGACGGCCGCATCGCGCTGCCCTACATCCTGCTCGCGGCCGTGAACCTGACCGCCATCGCCGCCGGAGCCTGGAAGCTGCGGATGGGTGACGGCGAGCTCGATTCGCTCGCCATCAACGCCGCCTGGGCGCTGCACAACCTGATCGTGCTCGCGGCAGCCATCGGTGCGGCGTGCGAGCGGCCGCAGGTCCGCGCCGCGCAGCGCGTGCCGGCGCGGCTCCCGGCGATGCTCCGCTTCGCCGACGGCACGACGGCAGCCGCGGAGACCCGCGACCTTGGACGCGATGGCGCCAGCGTCACCTTGCGCGCGCCAGTTCCCATGTCCCAGCGCGAGCAGGTCTGGCTTTCTCTCTTTTGCTTCGATGCGGAGCAGCCGCTCCCCGCCGAGGTACTCGACGCCGGGGGCCGCTCCGTTCGGGTGCGCTTCACGTCGCTCTCCCTCGAGCAGGAAGCGCATCTCGTCCGGGCCATCTTCTCGCGCGCGGATGCCTGGCTGGGTTGGGCCGACGGCCACCGCCGCGACCGGCCCCTGCTCACGTTGCTGTCCATTGCCCGCCACGGAGCGGCCGGAGTCGGCCGCGCACTCGCGCTGTCGATGCGCCCACCTCCCCGCGCGCTGCCTTCGCGCCTGCCGGTGCCTGCTCGGGGGCACGCATGAGGCTCGCGACCGCCGCCGCCGTACTGCTCTGCGCCGGAGCGGTTCGGGCGGAGAGATTCGTGGAGCTCGGTCCGACGCGTGCGCAGCGCGATTCCAGCGTGCCCGCGCTGGACTTTCCCTTCACGGCCCGCGCCGACGAGGAGCTGACGGGCGCGGCGGTCCGCATCGCGTTCGCCGGCCCGATCGAGTCGATGGAAGTGCTGGTGAACGACGAGCGGGTCGCCCTCCTCACCGGAGACGATCCCCGCCCGCCGGACATCCCTGTCGCCCGCACCTTGCTCGCCGACCGCAACACGCTTTCGCTGCGGCTGCGCGATCGCGAAGGCCGCTGCGTCGCGAGGCAGGGTGCCTGGGCGGCGGTCCGCTCGATCGGCGTCGTCCTGCAGGCGAACCCGGTGCCTCTCCCCAACGAGATGGCGTTGCTCCCCTTGCCGTTCTTCGACCGCGGATACGACACGAGCGCGACGGTTCCGGTCGTGCTGGGCCATCCGCCTTCCCACGAGGAAGTGCGGCTCGCCGCCATGGTGGCGAGCTGGTTCGCGGTCGATGCGCCGATCCCCCTCGCCTTCGACGCGCGTGTCGGCACGCTTCCCGACTCGCGCGCGATCGTGCTGGTCGCCGGCAGCGCCGATGCATCGCGCCTGGGCATCGATCCGCCGCGTGGCCCGTCCATCCGCATGATCGACCATCCCGCCCATCCCGAGTCGAACGTGAAGCTGCTCGTGATCGGCGGCCGCACTGCCGAAGAACTGCGGGTTGCTGTCGAGAGCCTCGTCGCCCGCAGCGCGCGCCTGGCGGGACCGGAGGCGATGTTGCCGCGACCTCCGCCGCAGCCGCCCGCGGCGCCCTACTCCGCCCCGCGCTGGGTGCCCTCCGGACGGCCGGTGCCGTTCTCGCAGTATCCGTCGGGCAGCGTGTTCGCCCACGAAGGCAGCACCCCAGCAACGCTGGCGGTCCGGTTCCGCGTCGCTCCGGATCTGTGGATCTGGCCCGCCGAGTTCGTGGTGCTCGACCTCGGCTACTCAGAACGGATCCCGCGCGGCGCGCTCCCGCCGCGGCTGGACGCGGAGATCAACGGATACTTCCTCGCCACGTTGCCGCGGGCGTCGCCCGGGAAGCCGCAGCGAGTCCGGCTGCGCATTCCCCGAGAGCACATGCGAGGGTTCAACCAGCTCCTCGTCCACGTCCACTATCCCGATCCCGATCCATGCGCCGCGGTCCCCGCGTGGACGTCCGGTGAGTCGCCGCGGGTCGAGATCGCCGGCGACTCCGTCCTGCACGTGGAACACCTGAGCCATTTCTCGAACCTTCCCGACGTCTCGGCCTTCGCGTTCGACGGTTTTCCGTTCACGCGCGTGCCGGATCTCGGCGACACCGCCGTGGTGCTGCCGGAGCGGCCGTCTCCCGCCGAGCTGTCAATGGCGCTCTCGGTGCTCGGGCAGCTCGCGCAGATCACGGGCAGGGTGGCGACGCGCGCGACGTTCCCTCCCTCGTCCGAGATGCCGCGCGACCGCGACGTCCTCGCCATCGGTACACCCGACGACAACGCGCTGATCTCCCGCTGGTCCGTCGCCTTGCCCATCGCGCTGCAGGGAAAGTCAGCGCGGGTGCAGCGCACGTTCCGGCCGCTCGACCTGCTCGGCGGGCCGGAGCCGCTGCTCGACGCGCAGCGCGCCGGGGACCTCCTCTCGCGGTCGGCCGATGTCGCCGCCATCGCCGCCATCGAGTCTCCCGTCTCACCCGGCCGCGTCGCGGTGGTGATCACGGGGACGGCGATGCCGCGGTTCGCGGACTTCCTCGGATACGCGCAGAGCCGCGGCCGCGGCGGCGATCTCCTCATGCTCACCAACGGCGAGCGCGCGATGTTCCGCATCGGCGGTGCCTTCGGCCGGGGCGAGCTCGATACCTGGACCCGGGCGCGCTGGTTCCTCGCTACGCATTGGCTGGCGTTGCCGCCGGTCCTGCTGGTCGGCGCGGTATTGCTGGCGGCGCACGGCCGGCGCTTCCTGGCGCGGCGGATGCGCGCCCGGCTGACCGTCGGGGAGGCCGCATGATGGCCATGGTCGCCGGAGCGTTGCTCGCTGCCTCTCCCTGCGACGCTTCGTGGCCGTTGTGGACCCGGTACTCGGAGCGGTTCATCGCAGGTGACGGCCGCGTGATCGACCGCAGCGCATCGGAGCGGAGCACATCGGAAGGGCAGGCCTACGCGCTCTTCTTCGCCTTGGTCGCCAACGACCGGGCATCGTTCCAGCGCCTCCTCACCTGGACGGAGCAAAACCTCGCCCGCGGAGATCTCGGGCGCAACCTCCCGGCCTGGCACTGGGGAAAGCGGCGCGATGGCACCTGGGGCGTAATCGACAAGAACTCAGCGAGCGACGCCGATCTCTGGATCGCCTATAGCCTGCTGGAAGCAGGACGGCTGTGGGCGGACGCCAGGTACACGGCGCTCGGCCGGCGCGTTCTCTCGAACGTCGCCTCCAGGGATCTCGCGGAGGCCCCGCAGTTCGGCACGATCCTCCTTCCCGGACCGAGCGGCTTCTCCGTCAGCGGGGGGTTCCGGATCAATCCGAGCTATGCCCCGCCGCAGCTCCTGCGCAGGTTCGCGCAGCTGGGCGCGCCTTGGGATCGCGTGCTGCAAAGCTCGGTGCAGATGTTGCACCTCTTCGCCCAGGGTGGCGCTGCTCCCGACTGGGCGTTCGCCAAGGCGGGAACGCTCGTCGAAGACCCGGTGCACGGCAGGGTCGGCAGCTACGACGCCATCCGTGTCTACCTCTGGGTCGGCACGATGCCCGACCGCGATCCGCAGCTCGATCGCATTGCCCAGGGCCTGCTGCGCGAATTGGAGAAGACGGCGGCGTTGCCCGAACGCATCGACGCGCGCACGCTCGTCGCGCGCGGGTCGGCTCCACCGGGGTTCTACGCCGCGCTCATCCCCATCGCGCCCCCCGACGCGCGCCGCGCGCTCGAGGCGCGCGTCTCCGAGGCCCGCAAGGACGGCCTCTACGGCGACCCGCCGGCCTACTACGACCAGAACCTCATCCTGTTCGCGCAGGGATTCAGCGAGTCGCGCTACCGGTTCGGCGGCGACGGCTCGCTCGCACCTGCCTGGGAGACCCGATGCCTCGGGCGCGCACGCTGATTGCCATCCTGGCGATGGCGTCCGCGGCGCTCGCGGACGACCTTCTCGGCGGCCTCGTCCGCAACGCCTGGTACTGGCAGGCGCGGGCCCGCTCCGACAAGGCCGACGATGCCTGGAAGCAGGTGCTGGAGGTGGCGCCGGACAATGCCGAGGCGCTCGCGGCAGTCGGCGGCTTCAGCGCCCGCGCCGGCCGCATGCAGCAGGCGCGAGAGATGCTCGCGCGGCTCGAGAAGGTGGCGCCCAACCATCCCGACGTTCCCGTGCTGCGACGGCAGATCGAGCTCGGCCCCCGTTTCGGCGCCTTGCTGCTGGACGCGCGCAAGCTGATCCACGAAGGCCACCCGGCTGCAGGAGCGGCGAAATACCGCGAGCTGTTCGGCCCGGCAGGGCCGCCTGGAGATCTCGCGCTCGAGTACTACCAGACCGCCAGCGGCGCCCCGGAAGGGTGGCAGGAGGCCCGCGACGGCTTGCGACGGCTGGTGCGGCGCGCGCCCGCGGAGGTCCGATACAAGCTCGCGCTCGCGAAGCTCCTCACGTATCGCGACGAGACCCGCCGCGAGGGAATCACCATGCTGGCGGCGCTGGCGCGCGACCCGACCATCGGCAAGGACGCCGCCGCGGGCTGGCGGCAGGCGCTTCTCTGGCTCACGCCGACCGAGCGCGACGTCGCCCTCTACCGCGACTGGCTGAGGGGACACCCGAAGGACATGGAGGTCAAGCTCCACCTCGAGCGGGCGCGAAACGCGGCCACGATCCGCGAAGGATTTGCCGCGCTGGACCGCGGGGACATGCGCGAGGCGCAGAGGTTGTTCGATCTGGCGGGCAAGGATCCCGACGCAGTGCACGGCCGCGCGCTGATCGCCGGCCGCCGCGCTGCCCAGGCGAAGAAGTCAGGGTTCGCGGCGCTCGACCGCGACGATCTCACTGCTGCCGAGTCCTACTTCCGTTCGATTCCCGCCGATGCCGACACCCGGCTCGGTCTGGCGCTGATCGCCCAGAAGCAGGCGGCGCAAGCGCAGCGCAACGAGGACTTCCCCAAGGCGCGCGAGCTCCTCGAGCGCGCCCGCAGGCTGGTTCCCGACCGACGCGACGTCTGGGAGCGACAGCTCCAGGGCGTGGTCTTCTGGTCCCGGTTGCGCGACGCGCGCATCGCCCGGGAGGAGGGTCGCGACAACGATGCGGAGGCCGCGCTGCGGGCAGCCATCGACGGCGGTGTGCCACAGGAGCGCTGGCACGCGCGCCTGGCGCTCGCCGACCTCATGCTCGAGAGCGGCCGGCCCGGCGAAGCGGAGACGAATCTGCGCGAAGTGCTGGTTTCCGTGCCGGACGAGACCTCCGCGCTGCGCGCTCTCGCCGGTCTGCTCGTGCAGCAGCGCCGGTTCGAGGAGGCGATTCCCGTCAACGAACGCCTCGCCAAGGTGGCGCCGCAATACTCCTATCGGGCCGGCTGGCTGCGCGCGGAGATGCTGCGCACCGAGGCGGCGAAGAGCCGGCAGGCGCACGAATTCGCCCGGGCGCGCCAGCAGCTCGGCGAAGCGCGCGAGGCCGATCCGTCGGACGTCTGGGTGCTGCACGATCTCACCAACGTCCTCTTGCAGTTGAATGCCCTCCCCGAAGCGCAGAGCGCGGTCGCCGCCTTGTTGCGCTTTGCCCCGGAGCTGCCGGAAGCGCGGGTGGCGCAGGCGCGCGTGCTCGCTGCCGCCCACCAGGATATCCAGGCCCTGGCGATCCTGCGGTCCCTGTCGCCGCCTCCGCGCGATCCGGCAGTGCTGGCACTTCGGCGCCGCCTGGAATTCCAGGTCCGCATCCCGCCGGCGCTGGAGCTCGCCATCACCGGAAGGCGGGACGAGGCGGTGCGCGAGCTGGAAGCGATGGAGGCGGAGGCCAAAGGACAGCCCGAGCTCGTCGCGCAGCTCGCCGTCGCCTGGTCGAAGATCGGCGACCGCGCAAAGGCGTCGGCGCTCATGCGCGACGCCATGGCACGCGGTCCGGCGGCGACGCGCGCCGCGCGTCTGGAGCTCGCCTCGACCCTGCTCGACTCGGACGACGACGCCTTCCTCGGAGAGATCCTGCGCGGCCTCGATCGGGATCCCTCGCTGACGCCGGCAGAGCGCCGCTCGCTCGGCGACCTCCGCGTCGCTCATGCCGTCCGGCTTGCCGATCGCCAGCGCGAGCAGGGCGATCTCCGCGCAGCGGAAGCTGCTCTGTCCGCGGCGCTGCGCGACTATCCGCGCGACCCCCTGCTGCTCGCTGCGCTGGCGCGGACCCGGGAGCAGGAGGGAAACATGGACGCGGCGCACGGCCTCTACCTCGAGGTGCTGCGCGCGGTTCCGAACGACGGCGACGCGCTGCGAGGCGCAGTCGACACGGCGTTGGCGCGGGGCGACGTGGACGAGGCGCGAGGGCTGCTGCGCGGCGCGACCGCCCCCGGGCAACCGGACGATCCCAGGCTCCTGCAGCTCGCCGCCCACCTCGAAGAACGCGAGGGCGACGACGCCGAGGCCATGCGCCTGCTCCGCCGCGCCTCGGCACTGGCGCGCAGCGAGGTGTTCCGGACCACGCAGATTCCGCAGGAAGGAATCGGCCGCGGGATGAACCCGGAAGGAACGCCGCGGCTCGCCGCGCGGACCGATCCCGAGGTCCTGCACTCGGAGATCGCCCGCGACATGCAGCGTATCGAGAGCCGCCATCGCCCCGCCATCGGCGGCGACGTCGGATTCCGGCAGCGCAAGGGTGAGCCGGGCTTGAGCGCGCTCAGCGAATATCGCGGCGCCGCGAACGTCGAGGTGCCCATCGCGCTGTCCGGCAGGCTCACGCTGCGCATCTCCGAGGTCCAGCTCGATGCGGGATCCGTATCGGCCTCGGCGGGATCCCGTTTCGGAACCGGAGCGGTGGGCGGCGCCGGCCCGCAGCGGGCGCTGGGAACGGAGCTCCATGCGACGTTCGAGAGCCGCCATCTCGTCGCCGATGTCGGTGCGACGCCGCTCGGGTTCCCCATCCTCGCGGCGGTGGGCGGCGTACGACTGCGCGGCAACATGGGTCCGCTCTTCGTCGCGGCAGAGGGGTCGAGCCGCAGCGTCACCGACAGCTTCGTCTCCATGGCGGCGGCCCGCGATCCGGCGACCGGGACTTTGTGGGGCGGCGTGCTCCTGCAAGGCGGCCGGCTCGATCTCTCGGTGAACGGCCGCATCGGGTCGATCTACGCGTACGGCGAAGGCGGACGGCTGATCGGCCTGCGCGTGCTCGAAAACCGGCGCTTCGCCGGAGGCGGCGGAGCGGAGCTGGCGCTCGGAGCGGGTCCGCTGGGAGAGTTCCGGCTCGGTCCGGCCTTCACCGCGCTCGCGTTCGAGAACAACCAGCGCTTCTTCACCTTCGGCAACGGCGGCTACTTCAGCCCGCAGCGTTTTTTCCACGGGGCCGGCGTCCTCCGCTGGCAACACCCGGGAGCGGTGAGGTGGGACGCCGCGGCGGAGCCCGGCTACGATTGGTACCAGGAAGCGCACGCGCCGATCCTGCCGTTCGATCCGAACAGCGGGTTCTATGCCGGCAAGACGGAGGGCGGATTTTCGTTCACGGGGCGCGCCTTTCTCGGGATCGGCCTCGGCGGAGGATTCGAGCTGGGCCTCTCTGGCGCGGTGCAGCGAGCGCCGGAGTTCCAGGAAGTTCGCGCCGGCGTCGTCCTGCGCGCCGCCGGACTCTGACGGTTAGGCGCTGCCGCACCGAAGGTGCGGCTTTGCGCCTACGCTGGAGCGCATTCATTCTCCGGCGCGCGCGCAGAGTGCGCATTAATATGCGCGCTCGATGTTGCTGCGCGTCCCCATCGCCGCGCTTCTCGTCGCCGGATGCATCGGCGGCGTCGATCGGGCGCAGTGCGCCATCGATCCCGACTGCGCCCAGCCCGCGTTCTGCGCGCAGGGCACATGCATCGAAGGGACGAGGACTTGCCCCGTTCTGCAGCCCACGTTCTCGAGCATCAACTTGCACTTCATCCAGGTGGGCTGCGGCGTCCGCCAGCTGAATTGCCACGCCACGGACTCAGCGAACGTGAACAGTGGGCCGAGTTTCTTCGGACACCCGTATGCGAACCTCGTCAACGCGTCGGCCGCGAATCAGCTGGGAAGCGCCCGCGGACTCGTGCTGGTGAAGGCCGGCGATCCGCAGGGCTCGTTCTTGCTCACCAAGCTGCGCCTGACCTCGGCACTCGATCCGACGTACGGAGGCGGCCAGCCGGCAGACGCGCCGGGCTCGACGTGCGCGGATGCGTTGGCGGCGATCGAGCAGTGGATCCAAAGCGGGGCCCCGGACAACTGAAATGGCCGACTTCTCGCGAAGATCGATGATCCGCACCGCGGCGCTCGTCTCCCTGGCGGCGAAGGTCGGCTGCGTGCGCCGCATCTCGCCCAACCGTTCCCTCAGCGTTCCCGCGCCGGTCGATGGCGATGTGACGATCCCGCTGGCGCAGGCGTCCGAGTTGTCGACCGCCGGCGGCGCCGTCATCGCCCAGCCGCTGGGCGAGCCTGGGGGATATCTGATCGCGAATACTGGTACCGGTTTCGTCGCGCTGGGAGCGACGTGTCCGCACGAGGGTTGCTCCGTCGCGTGGGTCCCGGAAGATCGCGAGGCCGAATGCCCTTGCCACGGCTCCCGCTTTGCCGGAGACGGGACCGTCCTGAATCCTCCCGCACAGAGCGATCTCGCAACCTATCCGGTGGCGCCCGACGGGCAGGGGAACCTCATCGTTCAGCTCTTCGCCGGCACGGGCGCCTTGAAGGATCTCCGCGTCAGCGACGGGGAGTTCAGCTTTGCGATCGCGGACTTTCCCGCCCTGGCGACAGTGGGAGGCATCGTCGCCGGCCGTCCGACCGGATTCCCCAGCCCGCTGCTCATCACCCGCCTCCCCTTGGAAAGCGGGCCAGATGCGGTTGCGGCGATCGACGCCATCTGCACGCACCTCGGGTGCACCGTCCTGCCCGGAGCCGGCGAGCTGGACTGTCCGTGTCACGGCTCGATCTTCAATCTCGCCGGCGGATTCGTGCAGGGCCCGGCGGGAGGAGGCCTACTCCGGTACGTAGTGGCCTTCGACGGCACGACGGTCACCGTATCCACCACGTTCCGCGCCTGAGGGAGGTTACTGGGGCTGGTTCTGTCCCCGGATCTCGCCGGCCGGATTCGAGCTGGTGTGGATGTTCGTGTACGTGCCGCGGGCGCGCATGGCGGAGAGCATCGAGTTGATGTCGCCGGCGACGATGGTCTGGCTCGGCGTGGTCCCCGCCCGCACGTCGGAACCCGTGAACGACCCGGTGAAGGTTCCCGACGTGGCGGCCGGCGGCGTGAATGGCACTACCACCGTACCGCCTTCGGTCGAGGTGCCGACATGGATGTGGCCCATGGTGGCGTTCCCCGACAGACCGCTGAACGTGACCGTGTAGCTGACGGTCGAGCCGCTGACTGTGTACGTCGCGCTTCCCGTCGCCGACGCGTTCGGATGAGGCGAAGCCGGAACCTCGTTGGCGCTGCTCATTGTCGCGGTGAACTTCGTGGCTGGCCCTGACGACCCTCCGCAAGCCGCCAGCGCGCAGGCTGCAGAAATCAATGCCGTTTTCATGGTCTCTCCTCGGGGTGCGAACCGCCTCGGACACTTGGAGTGCGCGATGGGTCCGCAGGTTCCCAGGAAAAGCTAATGCGGCTCATTCTGGCGCGGATCTCGCCATTCGGATACCGCCCCGGCCGGCTAGTGAAGCGCAGTGCCCGAGACCCCGGCCTGGCCGGTCTGGGCGATCCAGCCGTCCACCCGCTTCTCCAGCACGTCCAGCGGCATGGCGCCGCCGCCCAGCACCTCGTCGTGGAAGCCGCGGATGTCGAAGCGCGCCCCCAGCTGCTTCTTCGCGCGATCGCGCAGCTCGAGGATCTTGAGCTGGCCAATCTTGTATCCCAGCGCCTGCGCCGGCCAGGCCATGTACCGGTCGGTCTCGCTCTGCACCGTGGGCTCGTCGATGCCGGAATTGGCGTGGAAGTAGTCGACCACCTGCTGGCGCGTCCAGCGCTTGAAGTGGAAACCTGTGTCCACCACCAGCCGGATCGCGCGCAAGAGATCGTCCTGCAGGTGTCCGTACATGCTGTACGGATCCTGGAAGAAGCCCGCATCCTGTCCCAGCCGCTCGGAGTACAGGCCCCATCCTTCGATGAACGCGACGTAGAACGCGTGCTGCCGGAAGGGGGGCAAGCTCGGCAGCTCCTGGGCGATCGACACTTGAAGATGATGCCCGGGAACGCCTTCGTGGTACGCGGTGGTCTCGATGTCGACGGTCGTTCGCTTCTCGAAGTCGCCGGTGTTCACCATCACGTGGCCCGGTCGCTTGCCGTCCGGCGTCCCGTCGACGTATTGCGCGCCCGAGGCTTCCTTCTCGCGGTAAGGCTCGACCGGCATCACCTCCACCTTCGCCTTCGGCAGCCGCCCGAAGTACTGCGGCAAGCGCGCCGACATCTGATCGATGTACTTCCGGTACTGCTCGAGCATCTGCTCGCGCGACTTCGGATGGAGATCCGGGTTTTTCGCGATGGCGGCGTCGAACGACTTCAGATCCTTGTAGCCGAGCCGGTTCGCGATCTTCAGCATCAACGCCCGGTCGCGAGCGACCTCTCGCAGGCCGAGCTGGTGGATCTCCTCCGGCGACATCTTCGTCGTGGTCGACTGCTCGACGGCGTACGCGTAGCGCGCGGCGCCGTCCGGCAGCGCCCAGATGCCAGGCTCCGCGCGGCCCTTCGGGACGTACTCCTCCTGGACGAACTTGGTGAAGCGCTGGTACGCGGGCCGGATCCCGTCGCGGATCGCGGCCAGCATTTGCTCGCGGATGCGCGTCTTGTCCGCCTCGGGGAAGCCCGCGGGGATCTTCTTCGCCGGCTCGAAGAACGGGTTCGCCTCCGGCTCGGCGTCGGCGATCTTCGCCGACTGCCGCGCCACCTGCTCGAGCAAAATCCGCGGCGGCACCAGCTTGTCGTCGACGCCTTTGCGCATCAGCTCGGTGATTTGCGCGAACGCGATGGGAAGCAGCCGGAGCCGGGCGATGTAGTCGTCGTAGTCCTTCACCGTCTCGAAGGAGAGGACGGAGACGAGCTGCGGCGCGTTGATGTGGATGCCGCCGAACTGCGAGACGGGCATCTCCCAGTCCTTGAACGGCACTCCCTCGAGCTGCACCCGGATCTGCCGCACCATCAGCGCGTGATTGAGCGCCTCCTGCTCGGGAAATCCCTGCACGCCGACGGCGAGGAAACGGGCGAGGAACTGCGTCTGCGCCTCGATGTCCGTGTAGATCGCCTTCTCGGAGAAATCGGTGATCTTGTCGTTGTAGCGCTTGTCGCCCAGGACCGATGCGTACTCCGGATTGGTCCGCATCGTGTATTCCCAGTGCTCGGACAAGAGGTCGGCGAGCTGCTGGCGCCGGGAATCGACGGTGCCGGGAGCGATCTGGGCGACGAGGACGGCGACGAGGACGAAAGCGCTGGGCATGAGGTCTCGATACGAAGCAGCCCGCCCGGCATTTCGCCGATGCACACTCGCGGACGACGGGCCGACATGGAACTGGAGTTTCACCGCCAGTCATTTATTGGGTGTCGGGCGCAATCCTCGCGCCGAAAGGGAGGGGCGAATGACCTGGAAGTCGATCTCCGCGGTGACGCTGGGGGCGGCGCTCTTCGCGAGCGCGGCGGCAGAGGCTGCTTCCTGCAACAAGGACGCAGACTGCAGCTCCGGGCAGGTGTGCTCCAACGGCACCTGCGTCAAGCGCGCATCGAGGGCCGCCTCCGACGCGGCGAGCTCGGTCGCCCCGACGGAATCGCTGATCGCCGGGACCAGGCGCACGCCCTACATCGGCTGGGGCGGAGTCGGGTTCTACAACGTCAGCGCGGGCAACAGCTCGGGCGCCTTCGGCCTGCACGCCGGCGGCGCGGTCAGCCTGATCTCGCTGACGCCCGAGCTGCCGCTGATCGCCTGGGGGGACGTCGCCCTGGGATTCCCGACCGGAGGCACGATCTTCCCGATCAAGCTCGGTGCCGGAGTGCGCTACGACAGGGCCGGCCCTGTCCAGCTCCTCGGCGGCGTGGCCTTTGCGTTCATGCCGAATACCTTCAGCGGCGCTCCGACTCCGGTCGGCGTGGGCCTGATGGGAACGGTGCTCTACCCGCTGCCGCAGCTGCACCCCAATCTCTCGGCGCAAGCGCAGATCGGATATGACTTCCTCAGCGACGGTTTTGGTTTGTTCGGTCTGACCGCCGGCGCGGGATGGGCCTTTTAGCCCTTACTCGGCCGTTGCCATCTCGGGGTTGATCCCGCCCACCCACGACTGCGCCACGCTGGAGGAACGCTCCGGCGGCAGCAAGCGCGGCGGGATGGCCAGCGGCGGGGGCAGCGGACAGACCGTGCAGTTGCTGCGCACTGGAATCACCAGGTGTTGCCCGAGCCGCAAGACCGATCGCCCCTGGATGCGATTCGCCTTGCGGATGGCTACGACGCTCGTCTTATAGCGCGCCGCGAGCTGTCCGAGCGTGTTCCCCGAACGCACCAGGTGGAGGACCACGTTGTCGTCCGGGCCTAGCGCGAGCAGCGGCTGGATTCTCCGGCCCAGCTCCTGCGAACGAGGCGCGTAGAACCGGACGTGGAAGTGATCGCGGTGGCTCCGTGCGTGCCTGACGATGCGCCCGAAGATCTGCCCGAGCCATCGCGCATCCTCGCCGATGGCCAGCGCGTACCGGATCAGGACCGCCTGAATCCGCTTGTCGACGAGGATGAGCTGGACGTCAGTCTCGGTGATCAGCGCCCGGAGCAACGCCCAGTTGCGCGCCGGATCCATCACGCTCTCGCGGGCGACACCGCGCGGCGGGATGCGATCTCCCCGATAGAAGAGCCCGATATCCGCATCGCGGCCGCTCTGGTGCGATCGGTGCGGCCTCAGATTTCCGCCATCCTTGGCTCCCACGTGGCTGAGCCGGGCGGGCGCCGAGGCGGGGAACCGGCGGTGCACGGACCGGAAGACCTGCGCCAGCGCGTCGATCGTCTCCCGCGTCGCGTACGCGACGTTCGGCCGCTCGACGATCCAGGCTGGATCCTGCGGCATCTGCACGGCATTCAGCACCCGCCCCCGGTCGGCGAAGCCGATGGACACGCTGCCCAGCGAGGCCAGGTCGTCCCGGAACTTTCGCGCCAGGTCCTGGTCCGTCAGCTCCCGGGTATAGAGGAGGGCAGGGCCCACCGGCTCTGCCGTCGCTGATTCAGCCTCCTCTGGAGCATCCCCTTCCGTCGCGGTGACACCTTCCTGGGCGGAAGCGGCGGCGGCCGTGAGCGCAATGAGCGCAGTAAGGGCGAGTCGCATTGCGGCATAGCATACCGGATAAACCCCGCCTTGCGTCCAGCTTCTCCTTCATCGCCGCTGTTGGGCGATGAACGCGCGAACATTTTCCTCAAGAACGTCAAGGGGAAGCGCGCCGCTCCCGAGCACTGCGTCATGAAAGGTGCGCACGTCGAACTTCGCTCCCAGCTCCTTTGACGCAAGCGCTCGCAGCTCCTTGAGCTTGAGCTCTCCGATCTTGTATGCGAGCGCCTGGCCAGGCATGACGATGTAGCGGTCGATCTCGACCACGATGTCGTGCTCGGTCTTGGCGGAGTTCTGGCGGAAGTAGTCGATCGCCTGGTCCCGGCTCCAGCCCAGCGCGTGCATCCCCGTGTCCACCACGAGACGGATCGCGCGCCACATCTCGTAAGTGAGCTGACCGAACTGCGAATAGGGGTCCTGGTACATCCCCAGCTCCGGCCCGAGGCTCTCTGCGTACAGCCCCCAGCCTTCGACGAAGGCGACGTAACGCGACGTCTTGCGGAACTCGGGCACCGACGTGAGCTCCTGGGAGATGGCGATCTGCAGATGATGGCCCGGCACCGACTCGTGGAGCGTCAGCGCCTCCATCTCCCACTTCGGTCGGGTATCCAGCTTGTACGTGTTGACGAAGTAGCTTCCCGGCCGATGCGCCTCCGGCGAGCCCTGGCGGTAGTACGCGGTCGTCTGCGAAGGTGCTGAAAAAGCAGGGATTTCCACGACTCCATAGGGCAGCCGCGGGAGCTTGCCGAAGAGGCGGGTCAGCTCCGGATCGATTCGCTTGGCGATGTCGCGGTACTCGCGGACCAGTTCGCGCGCATCGGTGAAGTAGAAGCGTGCGTCGGTCCGCAGGAAAGTGGCGAAGTCCGCGAGCGTCCCCTTGAAGCCGACGCGCGCCAGCACCTTCTCCATCTCGCCGCGGATCCGCTTCACCTCGGAAAGGCCGAGCTGGTGGATCTCGTGCGGCGTGAGCGAGGTGGTGGTCTCGCGCCGGACGCGCTCGAGGTACCAGTCGACGCCCTCCGGCAACGCCGAGAGCGCAACGGTTTCGCGGGCGTGCGGCAGGTATGCGGAGACGAAGTACTCCCGCAGCTTCCGGTACGCAGGGACGATCTTCTCGCGGTAGATGCGCACGGCGTCCGTGCGCGCCTCTTCGGAAATCCCCTCCGGCAGCTTGGCGAACGCCTTGAGCAGAGGGGCCTGCAGGGGATCCTCCGGCGTTTGCGCATCGAGCTGAGCGGCGACGTCGCGCAGGACCACGCGAGGGGAGACGACGCCAGTCTCCACTCCGCGCCGCAGTCGCGCCTCGACCTGCGCCATGCGCTGCGGAACGGCGTCGAGGCGCGCGACGATGTCCTGGTAGTCGCGCGCGGTGCGCGCCGGCATGATGTCCAGCGTGCTCGAGAGGTACTGCGGTCCGGCGAGCTGCGTGATGGCGAGCAGCTCGCGGGGAAAGCGCTGCGCGGCGAGGTCGTCGTCGACGTCGCGGCGGAAGAGGTCGTAGTTGACCTGATCCTGCGCGTCGACCTTCCTGCGGTCGATGGCGGAGAGCGCCTGGCCGAGCGACACCGTCTCGTGCTTGCGTCGCTCGATGGCCTCGAGCGATTCGTCGGTCCAGCGGTTGTTGTAACCGGCGACGCCGCGCGAGGTCGCGAGCTCGGGATGCTCGGCGTTGTCGTACTGCCACGCCAGATCGAAGAGCCGGTGGAGCTTCTGCGGGTCCTTCGCCTTGCTGCGGGCGAGCTCGGCGAGCGATTCCTGGAAGGGTGTAGCGGCGGCGAGAACGAGAACGAGAGCGAGCATCCGCGCACCCTACTTGCGCGTCACCCGCCGCATCAACCCTTCCTGCGCGACACTGGCGACGAGCCGTCCCGCGCGGTCGTGGATCAAGCCGCGGGCGAGGCCGCGCGCGCCCTGCGCGGAAGGGCTGTCCATCGTGTACAGCAACCACTCGTCGACGCGCGCGGGTCGGTGGAACCACATCGCGTGATCGATGCTCGCCAGGATGGTCTCCCCGCGCATCCAGCTGACACCGTGGGGACGGAGAGCGGTCGGAATCAGATTGTAGTCGGATGCGTAGGTCAGCATGCAGGTGTGCAGCAGCGGATCGTCCGGCATCCGGTCCACGGCCCGGAGCCAGAATGCCTGGCGCGGCTCGGCGACGCGCGGCTTGAGCGGGTTCCATGGATGGACCGGGCGGAACTCGATCGCCCGCGGCCGCAGCAGCGTCTCACGCAAGCGCTCCGGCAGCTCCACGCCTGACTCCGCCAACCAGCGATCGCGGGTCTCTTCGCTGGTGGGCAGCGACTCGGGCGGCGGCACCTGCGGCATCTGGTCCTGGTGCTCCAACCCGGGCTCGGCGACGTGGAACGAAGCGAGCATCGACAAGATGGGCTGGCCGTGCTGGATGGCCTGCACGCGTCTTGCCGTGAAGCTGCGTCCGTCGCGGATCCGATCGACTTCGTAGACGATGGGCGCGGCCATGTCGCCCGGGAGCAAAAAATACGCGTGCAGCGAATGCGGGGCGCGGCCCTCCACCGTGCGCGTCGCCGCCACCAGCGCCTGTCCGATGACCTGGCCGCCGAAGACGCTCTTTCCGCCCAGATCGCTGGACTGACCGCGGAAGAGGTTCACCTCGAGCGGCTCGAGATCGAGCTGGCGGATCAGGTCGGCGAGCGCGGGGTCCATCGGAACATTGTCCTACGATAGTTGACACCGGGCGACTTCCAAGGAAAAGGAGAGAACCCGACAGTTCTGTGGCCACTCCTGCAGCCCCACTTTCATGGAGACGTCGATGCGCACTCGGATGTTGGCGGCGGTGTACGCAGTCCTCGCTGCCTGCGCGGGAAGCGAGCCTCAGCCGACACTCACGATCACTCCGTCTGGAAACCAGACCGCATCCGGTCCGGTGACCATCACCGCCGGGCCGGTGGAGCTCGCCAACGAAGTGACGTGGTCGACCACCGTTCCCGGAACGATCTCCGGCGACAAGGGGCCGTCGGTGGTGTACCACCCGCCGCCTTCGACGCAGCCGGTGACGGTCACCGCCGCGGCGCGGGGGCAGACGAAGACCGTGACGTTCACCACGCAGGGCACGGCGCTTCCGGGGCACACCGTCACTGGCCTGACCGGGAACGTCGACGTGACGTACGATCAGTACGACATCCCGCACATCTTCTGCGCGAACCAGAACGACTGCTACGCGGTGCAGGGCTACATCCAGGCACAGGACCGGCTGTTCCAGATGGATCTGTTCCGGCGGATCGCGCGGGGAAAGCTCGCCGAGCTGGTCGGTTCGGTGCAGCTCGGACAGGACAAGCAAATCCTCACCCTGTTCGTTACGCGGGACGCCAATCGGATCGAGAACAAGCTGGTCGCAGCGCTGGACGCCTCGACGAGGGCCAAGCTGGACGCCTTCGCCAGCGGGGTGAACGCCTATATCGCCTTCCTCAAGCAGAACGTCGCGTTGATGCCGCAGGAGTATGCCCAGATCTCGGCGGCCATCACGCCCAACGACATCCTCGATTGGTTGCCCGAGGACACGCTCGCCGTTGGCCGGCTGCAGCAGTTCCAGCTCTCGGAAACGATCGAGGAGGAAACTGCGTATGGCCTCTTTGGCCAGACGTTTTCGGTCATCCATCCCGAACAAGGGCGGATCAACGCGTACATCCGCCCGGTGCAGCCGATCCAGGGCTTCACGCTCGCGCCGGACGACTCCTCGGTACCGCACATTCCCGCTCGGCCAGCGCCGGGAATGAATGGCGACCTCACGGCGTGGCTGCCTGCCCTGGCCGAAATCCATGGCCGCATGAGCGAGATGAAAGCCACGTTCGGCTCGATCAGCGAGGGAGCGGGCTCGAACAACTGGGCGGTTGATGCCGCGCATTCCGCGAATGGCCAGGCGCTGGTGGCGAACGATCCCCACTTGTCGCTGCAGTATCCGCCGTTGTTCCATCTGGCAGGCCTGACCGCGAGCGACAGCAGCGGTCTCAATCTCCTGGGCGGCGCCTTTCCCGGCATTCCCGGCGCGCTGATCGGCAGGGGCAAGCACGTCGCCTGGGGGGCCACCGTCGTGGGCTACGACGTAACCGATCTGTACCAGGATACGCTCGCCAGTTGCGGATTGCCCGTGCCGTGCGTGAACGGCGTGCCACTTGCGGTGGCCACGTATTCCATCAAGGTCCGCGGCGGCTCGGACGTTCCGTTCCAGGTCCTGATCGTGCGCCAGCACGGTCCGATCATCGCGCAGGTAGACTCGACGCACGTCATCAGCATGCGCTGGACCGGCCACGAGACGACCCAGGACATCAAGGCATTTCTCGATCTCGACAACGCCGACGCTGTGGGCGATCTCTCGGCAGCCGGGAACAGCGCGTTTGCCGCTCTGAAAAACTACTCTGTCGGCGCGCAGAATTTCGTCCTGGCTGACGACGCCGGGAACATCGGCTACGACCCCCACGCGATCGTACCTTTGCGTCCGTGGGCCACGACGCGCTTCCCGTGGCTGCCGCTTCCCGGTGACGGAACTGCAGAATGGGGCGCAGGCAGCGGCGCGGACTGCGTGACGGCGCCGGCGGTTCCCGGGCCGTGCTGGGTGCCGGACAACCAGCTGCCGAGGGGAGTCAATCCCTTCAAGGGGTACTACGCAACGGCGAACAGCGATCCGGCAGGGTACACCGGTCACACATTCAGCCCGTTCGGAAGCTCTATCGACTCGTCGTTGTATTCCTACCTCAGCTTCGATTGGTCCGATCCCACCGACGTCCGTTACGCGCGCATCGCGGACGTTCTGCGCACGAAGACCACCGGCGGCGGCAAGGTCTCGCTGGACGACATCCAGAAGCTCCAGAGCGATCATGCCGTGCTTCTCGCCAAGCTGTTCGAGCCGCTCTACCCGTCCACGGCGGTGGTCAACCAGGTGAATTACACCAGCGCGCGCGGCCTGCTGACGCAATGGGGAAGCGATAATTACGACTGCCCCACGGGTTTGACGGGAATGGATCCGAAGAGCGCGGCCGTCACCGATGCCACGCAGCTCAGGGACTCCGCTGCCTGCCTTCTCTTCCACACCTTCCTACAGAAGTTGCTGCACAACGTCTTCGACGACGACTTCGCCGTGGTCTCGGCGGCGACGGGCCAGTCGTTCTCCGGCAATACCGGCGCGGAGATTCGCGCCATCCTCTACATGCTCCAGGCGGCGACGCCGTCGTCGGACACGCATTTCTGCGACGACGTCGACAGGACCTTCGATCCGTCGAAGACCAAGGCCCATACCTGTCAGGAGCAGGCGATTACGGCGCTCCTCACCGCTTACGGCACGCTGCAGACGGCCTACGGCACCGACACGACGAAGTGGCTCTGGGGCAGGGTGCATACGCTGACGACGCAGAGCGCGGCGGCCCCGCTCATCGCCGGCGCCTTCTCGGGCGGTCCGTATGCGCGTCCTGGCGGCGCGCTGACGGTGGACGTCGGCAATCCGAATTCTTCGCAGTCCAGCCCGCTGGCGTTTGCCTATTCGAGCGGATCGAACCTGCGGTTCATCTCCGTCATGGATCCGGCCGCGGCCAACGCGCAGGTGAAGATGCAGCTTCCGGGTCCCGAGCGTGACGCCCCCGCCGTGCTCACGAACACGCTGACGCTGCTCAACATGTACGTGCTGAACCAGTACTTCGACTTCCTCTACGGACACCAGGTCGACAACAAGGGCCTCTCCACGCAGAGGTTCACCGCCCCATGACCATGCCCAAGACGCGCGCTCTCGTCGTACTCGCCCTCGCGGCCGCCTGCGGCGAGCCTGGGAACGTTCCGCAGACGGCGGCACAGCCCGCCGTCACGGCGGTCTTCGATCCGACCACTGCGAGCATTCCGCTTCCGAACGACCTCGCGCGGGCGCCGGCTCCTCCCGGAACGCCGGCCCTTCCCGCGGCGCAGCAGGAGCTTCTCAATCTCTTCAACTCCCAGGGAGGCTTTCCCAGCGACCAGGAGCTGCCGGTCACCATCTCGCTGGTCAAGACCACCGTCGGACAGAGCGGAGTCGCTACCAAAACTGCCCCCACCTTCGACCCGGCGAGCGTGAACGCGGGGAACCTGGTCGTGTTCCTGAAGACGGCGACGTCGGGCGGGCTCGTCGCCATCGATCCGATCACGGACGCCAACTACGTCTCTGCCGGAGATCATGGCGTCCTCAGCATCCACAACCGCAATCGCGCGCCTTGGGCACCCGGCCAGTACGTCGTCGGCCTTCGCGGCGGGCCCAACGGGGTCAAGACGAAGGAGGGCGAGGAGATCCACGCCGCGCCGACGTTCTATTTCGTCGCACAGGGGCACAAGCTGGTCACCGATCAGGATCTCGCGGCCATTCGCGCACAGACAGGGTCGGAAGCAGAAGCGCAGGCGGCAGCGGCGCAGCTCAATGCGCTCATCGACGCCTACACCCTGGGCGGAGTCTATACAGCGGTGAACCAGGTCTTCCCGCACGAGGAGCTCGCGGCGCTGACGGCCTTCACCGTCGCGCCCGTCACCGCGACGGTGGTCGAAGTGGATCCGGGGCGCGGGATCGTCCCGCTCCCGATCGATCTTCTCCGCGATCCATCGACGGGGAAGCTGACGCCGCTCGCGGCGTGCACCCTCGCCGGGGGAACACTGAGCGCGCAGGGCGCGTGCTCGAGCGCGGCGGCAGCCGGGTTCGCGGCGCTCGACGGTTTCTCGACCACCGGAATGATCCTGGCGCAGACTTCGGACCTGATCACCGCCAGCACGGTGACCTCGAGCACGGTGCAGCTCTGGGAGATCCCGACGTCAGGCGCGCCCGTGCAGGTCAGTCCGACGACCTACATCACCGAGCCGGTCGAGGTGACGCAGTCCGGTTTCTCGCCGGCCATCGCGCTGCAGCCCGCCGGCGCCACGGCGGCGGACCCGACGTCGGTCTTTCGCACGCGGCCGCTGAAGGACAACACGGATTACGCCGTGGTGATCTCCGACGGCGTGAAGGACAAGACGGGGGCGTCCATCG
>VBKI01000033.1 GCA_005879535.1 Deltaproteobacteria bacterium
CGCTTGCGGGAATCGGTCGTTTGCGCCACCGCCAGCAGCTCCCGCGCGTGCTGCAGGGCCACGCCGGTAGGCTTGCCCGAGAGCAGCCGCGCCAGCTCGTGCACCCGCTCGTCGCCGTCGACTGCCGCGACGCGGCTGTAGGTGCGCCCTTTCACCACCTCTTTCTCCACTGTCAGGTGCTTGCCGGCGAAGACGGCAATCTGCGGCAGGTGCGTGATGCAGATGATCTGCCGCCGCCGCGCCACCGCCGCGAGCGCCTTTCCCACCGCATCGGCGGTAGCGCCGCCGATACCCGCGTCGACTTCGTCGAACAGATAGGCATCCACGGGATCGGACTCTACCAAGACCCGCTTCACGGCGAGCAGGACCCGCGACAGCTCGCCGCCCGAGGCGATGCGCGAGAGGGGCCGGAGCTCCTCACCGGGATTGGGGCTGAGAAGGAGCTCGGCGGTCTCCAGCCCCCGAGGACCGATTCCGGCGATGGCTCCCTCGCCGGCCGCCTCGAAGCGGACCGAGATCTCGCTTCGCGCCATGCCGAGCGCGGAGAGCTCCTGCGCGACGGCCTTGCTGAAGGCCCCCGCCGCCGACCGCCGCTTCTCCGAGATCTTCTCGGCGAGCGCCCGCGCCACCGCGGCGAGTCGCTGGACCTCCGCCTGGCGCCGCGCCAGCTCCTCGTCGTGGTTCTCGAGCGAGGCGAGCTCCGCGCGCATCTGGTCGCGCCGCTGCAGCGCAGTGGCCAGGGTGCCGCCGTGCTTGCGCGCGATGCGCCGCAGGACCTCGATGCGCTCGTCGAGCTCCTCGAGGCGCTGCGGGTCGCCTCCTGCCCGCGCCGCATAGCGCGACAGCTCGCGCGCCGCCTCGTCGAGCTCGGCGGAAGCTCCGCGGACGGCCTGCGCCACGGCGGTCAGCGCAGGATCGATGGTGGCCATCTCTTCCAGCCTCTTGGCGGCTTTGGCCGGGTGGGCCTCCGCGAGAACGGCCTCCGCTTCCTCCGCGCCAGCCCGCAGCTTCTCCGCCGCCGCCAACACCCGCCGCTCCTGCGCGAGTCGCTCGTCCTCGCCGGGCTCCGGCGCCGTCTTTTCCAGCTCATCGAGCTGGAACTCGAGCCAGTCCGTCCGCTGCGCACGCTGCGATTCGTCCGAATCGAGCTGGGCGCGCAGCCTCTCTGCCTCGGCGAGCGCGGCGAACGCCTGCGAGAACTTTGCGCGCAGCTCGCCGAGCTGCGCGTGTGCATCGAGGAGATCGAGGTGGAGCGCCGCGTCGAGCAGGCCGACGTGCTCGTGCTGACCGGAGATGTCCAACAGCCCTCGCGTTGCGGCCTGCAGTTGGGCAGCCGTGGCGAGAGCTCCGTTGACCCAGGCGCGGCTGCGGCCCTCGCGCTGCACGGTGCGGCGCACCACCAGCTCGCTTCCAGCCGCCGGCAACCCCAGGGTCTCGAGCCTCGCGTCGCAGGTCGTGGGGTCGCGGGGCCGGAACAGCGCCTGGACTTCCGCCTCCTCGGCCCCTGTCCGGACCGAGTCGGCCTGCGCGCGTCCTCCCAGCACCAGGTGCAGCGCATCGACCAGGATGCTCTTGCCTGCGCCGGTTTCGCCGGTGAGGACGTTGAACCCAGGCTCGAAGTGCACCTCCAGCTCTTCGATGATGGCAAACGCCCGCACCCGCAGCAGCTCCAGCATGCCGGGCAAAATAGCAGACGGGTCCGACAACGGTGGTACGCTTCGGACGATGTTCGAGCCGGGCGATCCGCGCCACCAGGAGATCCTCGAGCTCGCGAACCTCGCGACCCGCGATCGCCTGCCCGACGGCCAGCGGGAGCGCTGGCGCGAGCTGGTGACGCAGCTCCTGGGCAGCATCCAGTCGCAAGGCGGAGTCGCGGAACGGCGACACCACCTCCGCGCTGACGCGGAGCTGGAAGTGGACATCCTCGCGCCCGACGAGATGGCCTCGCTGGCGACGAGCACCGTCGGATCGGGAGGGCTCTCCCTCCGCATCGCCGAGGTGGTCCCGCCCGGGACGCCCATCGACCTCTCGATCAAGGTGCCCCAGCGCAAGGTCCCCCTCCTGGTCACCGCACAGGTGGTCTGGAGCGTGCCCGGAGAGCTCGGCGCTGCCTTCGTCGACCTGTACCAGAACGACCGCGAGCTGCTGGAAGGCATCGCGGTGAAAGCGTTGCTGGAAGCCGGCTGAGGCCTTCGCTATCCTCCCCCGCCCAAGGAGGTCACCATGACACCGTCGAAGCTCGTGCTGCTGCTGACCGCCGCAACGTTCGCTGCTCCCGTCGCGAAAGCACAGGACGCAGGTACCCAGGCGCCGCCGCAGATGTCCGCCGCGGAGCAGGAGATGATGCAGAAGTACATGAAGGCCGCCACACCGGGCCCGGAGCACCAGAAGCTCGCGAAGCTCGCCGGCAAGTGGAAGCTGCAGTTTACCTCCTGGTTTGCACCGGGGGCTCCGCCGCAGAAGAGCGAGGGCAACGCGGAGTTCAAGGCGGTCCTCGGCGGCCGCTACGTCCAGCAGGAGGTCAAGGGCGACATGGGCGGTCAGCCGTTCGAGGGCATGGGGACCATGGGCTTCGACAACGTCACCAAGGAGCGCTTCGCGACCTGGACGGACAGCATGTCCACCGGGCTGATGGTGATGCGCGGCAAGTGCCCGGCGGACGCGAAGAAGTGCACGACGAAGGGACACATGTCGGACGCGATCGCCGGGAAGGAAGTCGCCTTCAGCGAGACGACCACGATGACCGACGACGATCACTTCACGTTCGAGCTGCGCGGGCCCGGTCCCGACGGCAAGCAGTTCAAGATGATGGAGATCGTCTACACCCGGCAATGAGGGTTACCGCGCCCCCCAGCCGAGTTTCTCCCGCAGGATGGTGAAGTGGTCGAGCTCGGGGTTGCGGAGGATCAGGGTCCGGCGCTGCGAGCGCTGGATCCAGACCTCCTGACCCAGCTCGAGCGGCCGCCCCACCGCGCCGTCGAGGGTCACGAACATCTCGCTCGGGCTTCCCAGCCTGACCTTGACGACGCTGGAGGGAGGCAGCACGAGCGGCCTCTGCGTGAGCGCGTGCGGGCAGATCGGCGTGAGCAGGACAGCATCGAGTGACGGTACGACGATGGGGCCGTCGGCCGATAGCGAGTAGGCCGTGGATCCGGTGGGTGTCGCCACGATCAGGCCGTCGGCCTCGTACGTGGTCGCCGGGCGCGAGTCGATTGTCACCTCCAGCGCGGCGAGGCGGCTGAGGGCGTTCTTCGAGACCACCGCGTCGTTGAGCACGGTGCCCGCGAGCAGGACCTTGTCACCCTGGCGCACCTCCACGTCCAGCATGAGCCGCCGGGAGACGGGCAGCTCTCCGTGCAACGCCTTCTCCAGCAGCGGCAACGCCCTCTCGCGCGGCACCTCGGTGAGGAAGCCGAGGGCGCCCATGTTGACGCCAAGGATCGGGACCTCGCAGTGATCGCAGAGGCCGGCGGCATGGATGAGCGTTCCATCGCCGCCGAGCACCACCAATAGATCCGCGCGCCTGGCGATCTCCTTTCCAGGTGCCGACGGCGCGCCGGGCACGCCCGCTTCCTCTTCGACGAGAGCGGTATGTCCCCGGGCGGCGAGCCAGGCGACCATCTGGCGCGCCAGCTCGGCGGCCGCTTCCCTGGCCAGGCGCGGGATCAGTCCAACGGTTGCCACCACGCGACTCTACCGCATCGCGGCGTTACACTCGCACGAATGCCCGCCCGCACTGGCCAGACGAATGATCTCTTCCGCGCTGCGGCGGCGAAGGACCCCTCCCTCGTCCCCCTGGCGGAGCGGATGCGTCCCCGCACCGTCGACGAGATCGTGGGCCAGGACCACATCCTGGGTCCGAACACCCTGCTGCGCGAAGCCATCGAGACTGATCAGGTCCCGTCGCTGATCTTCTGGGGGCCGCCGGGGACGGGGAAGACCACCTTGGCGCGCGTGATCGCGGCAGCGACGCGGGCGGAGCTCGTGGCGCTCTCCGCCGTCGACAGCGGCATCAAGGACATCCGCGAGGCGGTGGCCCAGGCGCAGCGGAGGCTCGCCGAGAACCGGCAGCGCACCCTGCTCTTCATCGACGAGATCCATCGATTCAACAAGGCGCAACAAGACGTGCTCCTGCCGCACGTCGAGCGCGGCACCGTGACGCTGATCGGCGCCACCACCGAGAATCCCAGCTTCGAGGTCAACTCCGCGCTGCTTTCGCGCTGCCGCGTCTTCGCGCTGCGCCCGCTGGAAGAGGCCGACCTCGCGCTCCTCATCGAACGCGCCCTCGCGGACAAGGACAGGGGCCTCAAGGCCGCTTTCGTGGCGCGGCCGGAGTTCCTCGATCACGTGGCGAAGCACTCCTCGGGCGACGCACGGCGGGCGCTCTCTGCGCTGGAGATCGCGGCGGCGCGGGCGCGGGCCGAGCGGCGCGACGTGCTGGAGGCGCGCGACGCCGAAGAGGCGCTGCAGCAAAAGACGCTGCTCTACGACAAGTCGGGCGACGCGCATTACGACACCATCAGCGCGTTCATCAAGAGCCTGCGCGGGAGCGACCCCGACGCCGCCGCGTACTACCTCGTGCGCATGCTCGAGTCCGGCGAGGAGCCGCGCTTCCTCCTCCGCCGCATGGTGATCTTCGCAGCCGAGGACATCGGCAACGCAGACCCCCGCGCCCTCGGCGTCGCCGTCGATGCGCTGCGCGCCTTCGAGCTGATCGGGCTGCCCGAAGGCGTTCTCCCCATGACGCAGGCCGCGGTGTTCCTCGCAAGCTGCCCGAAAAGCAATTCGACATTGACGACGTATTCGAGCGCCCGAAAGGCGGTGCTGGAGCACGGCCCGCTCGCCGTACCGCTCAAGCTCCGGAACGCGCCCACTCCTCTGATGAAGTCGATGGGGTACAGCGGCGGCTACCGGTACCCGCACAATTTTTCCGGCAATTACGTCCCCGAGGACTACCTGCCGGACGCGCTGCGACGGGAGAGGTTCTACGAACCGTCCGGGAACGGCGAGGAAGCGGCAATCCGCGATCGGCTGACCCGCTGGCGGAGGGAGCTCGAGGAGCGTCGCCGGGCAGAAGAGGCGGAAACGGCGGCGGTGTCTTCCGCCGCGCGAGCGCTCGACGAGTAGCTGGTTACACGTTTCCGACGCACGTCCTATACTGGATCCGTGCGGGGGCTCTACGCTGGCGCGCGTCGGATTGCGGTGATCGTCGCGGGGACGGTGCTGCTCCTCGTCGGCATCGCGTTGCTGGTGCTGCCCGGACCAGGAATTCCGCTGGTACTCGCGGGACTTGCACTTCTGGCGACGCAGTTTTCCTGGGCGCGGCGGACCCTGGATTGGACGCGCGCCCGGGCCCAGACGGCGGCCTCGACCGTGCGCACTAAGGCCCGGCGGAACCCGTCGCCCGTTGCAGCTCCACCGTGCGCGCCACTTTCACCGGAATTGAAGCCCCCGCCGCATTGAGGATCGCGTCGACCTTCACCTCCGCAACGCCGCTGCGAATCGCCTCCGCAGCCGCCGCCCCACTCTGCAGGAAGCTCACGTTCAACGGGAGCATGACGGTCGACTCGCCTTTGGAGGGAACCGGCGCGGCTTCGGGGAGCGCGATTCGACCGACGGTCGCGCCGGCGATGTCCACCGTGCCCAGGATGCCGCCGAGCGGCAGCGGGAAACCGTTCTGGTTCGCGATCTTGAGAGGGAGGGAAAGGCGCGCGCCGGTGAGCGAGAGCGAAGTGATCTTCGGCGAGCCGACGTCGACGTTCGGCATCTTCGGCGCGGCGAATGTCCCTTCGTGCTGGAGGGGCAGCGTGACGGGGCCGAGGCCCAATTCGCCGCTGGCCTTGTAGCGCACCTGGTCCATGGCGAAGACCGCCTCGAGGGCGGGGGCGATCTCGTTCCATTGCAGCTTCGCCGGGAAGGTGACCTCGGTCGTGCCGCCGCCGGGGATCTTCAAGCCGTTCTTCGGCGTGCCGGAGGCGACCTTGTGTCCTTCGACCTCCAGGTTGTAGCTGGCGCGGGTCAGGTCGAGACCGACCGGATTCGGGTTCGTGACCAGGAAGACGAGGTCCAGCTCGGCGCCCTTGAAATCGATCTCCGGAAGCCGGGCCTCCTTGAATGAAAGGGTCGGCCGCTCGAACGCCGAGGAGCCGGCCTGACGCAGGAGCGAGCATCCGAGAAACAGCGGCAGGAGCAACAGTAGCTTGCGCATGGGGAAAAGCTGACCACGCATGCTTCCGCCGCAAGATCAAGACTGGTTCGCTCCTGCATGGCGGGGTAGCAAGGCGTACCCGCATGGCGCTCGATCTCTCGCTCCTCAATCCGCAGCAGCGGAAGGCGGTCCTGAAGACCGAGGGACCCGTGCTGGTGCTGGCCGGCGCCGGGTCGGGCAAGACGCGCGTCATCGCGCATCGGGTCGTTCATCTGCTCGGGCAGGGGGTGCCGGGTGGCGCCATCCTCGCGGTCACGTTCACGAACAAGGCGGCAGCGGAGATGCGGGAGCGCGTCCTCGCGCTCGCCGGCGGGGCGCCCGAGGCCCGCCGGGTGTCGGTGAGCACGTTCCACGCCTTCGGGATGAAGATCATTCGCGAGCAGCATCAAGCGCTGGGGCTGCCGGCGAAATTCGCCATTCTCGACGGCGGAGATCAGGCTGCGCTCCTCAAGCGGCTGCTGCGCGATCTGAAGATCGACGACAAGCGGTTCGACGTCGGCCGCCTGCTGGCCATCGTCTCGCGGCTGCGGAGCTCCGGAGCGGCGGGACATCCCGACGACGACTACGAGATCTGCGCCGCCGGGCTCGCGCCGAAATATGAGCTCGGCCTGCGGGCGATGAGCGCCGTGGATTTCGACGATCTGCTGCTGCTCCCCGTCAGGCTCTTCGGCGACGCTCCGGACGTGCTTCAGAAGTACCAGGCGCGGTACCGGTACCTGCTCGTCGACGAATACCAGGACACCAACGACGTCCAGCTCCGTCTTCTCGAGCAGCTCGCCGGCCTGCGGCGGAACCTGTGCGTCGTGGGCGACGACGACCAGAGCATCTACGCCTGGCGCGGCGCCCGGGTGCGGCACATCCTGCAGTTCGACCGGAAGTTCCCTGGGTGCGTGGAGGTGTTCCTCGAGCAGAACTACCGCAGCAACGGGAACATCCTCGCGGCGGCGAACGCGGTGATCGCCAGGAACCCGGGCCGCAAGCCGAAGCGGTTGTGGACCGATCGGGGTCGCGGACCCAACCTGCGCGTCGTCGCCGCTCCCACCGACGACGGGGAAGCGAAGCACGTCGCCGACGAAATCATCCGCTTCTCGTACGAGGAGAAGATCCCGCTGCGGGAGATCGCCGTCCTCTACCGGACCAACGCGCAGGCGCGGCCGTTCGAGGAGGCGCTGAGGCTCGCCGGCGTCCGATACAAGGTGGTGGGCGGGACGTCGCTGTTCGACCGGAAGGAAGTCCGGGATCTGGTCGCCTACCTGCGTGCCGCGCTCAACCCCAGCGACGAGGTAGCACTGCTCCGCATCGTCAACGTGCCCGCGCGCGGCATCGGCGACCAGGCGGTGGCGCGGGCCCAGCAACTCGCTCGGGCACGGCGATGCTCTGTCTGGGACGTCTTCTGCGCCGCTCCGCCGGAGCTCTCGCATTGCGCGGAGAAGCTCGCGGACTTCGTCGCGCTCATGCGCGGATACGGCGAGAGGCTGGGCCGGAAAGGGTTCTCGGAGGCGGCGCGCGCCCTGGTGGACGAGGTGGGGTTGTTCGACGAGGCGCGGCGCGGCGCCCAGGGTCTGCCGGCGCAGGCGCGCAGGGTGGAGGCGGTCGAGTCGCTGCTCCGGCAGCTCATCGAGTACGAGCAGCGCGAGGAGCAGCTCGAGGCGGAAAGAGCGCTCGCCGACGAAGGGGGCGAACCATTCGGGCGGGGACTGTCCGGGTATCTCGCCCGGCTCGCCCTCGACTCCAAGGAGGCGGACGGCGACGCCGGCGATGGGGTCACGCTCATGACCCTGCACGGCGCCAAGGGACTGGAGTGGCGCTGCGTCTTTCTCTGCGGAATGGAGGAGGGCCTTCTGCCCCATTCGGGCCGCGGCTTCGACGATACGAGCGGCGAACCGCAGGCCGACGGCGCTCCGAACCTCGAGGAGGAGAGGCGGCTCTGCTACGTGGGAATGACGCGTGCGCGGGAGCGCCTCATCCTCACCCGCGCCGCGCTGCGGATGAAGCGGGGCAAGGCGATCCCACGAACGCCGTCGCGCTTCCTCGGCGACATTCCGGAGGATCTCGTCGACGCCATCGATCTCTCCGGCCCGCAGCCTTCGGCGCCGAAGGACGTCCAGCAGGCCAAGGCGAGAACCTTCTTCGCCTCGATGAACGACCTGCTCGGGGAATCCGCGCCTGCCGGGCAGGCGCCCGCCGCCGATGGAAGAGCGCGCCGGTAGCATCTGTTGACACCCCTGGTCGAATCGCGTATCTACCGCCGCCCCTCAGCGGCCTGCCGCAGGGGGTTTTCTGTTCTCGGAGCTTCTTCAGATGAAGACGGTGATGGGCAGCAAGAAGACCGTCCAGCGCAACTGGGTGGTCATCGACGTGAAGGACAAGGTGCTGGGGCGCGCCGCGACGACCATCGCGAGCGTGCTGCGCGGCAAGCACAAGCCGATCTTCACGCCGCACGCCGACTGCGGCGACTTCGTCGTCGTGATCAACGCCGAGAAGGTCCGCCTCACCGGCAGGAAGTGGCAGGACAAGAAGTACATCCACCACACCATGTTTCCCGGCGGCCTGGTCGAGTTCTCCGCGGAGCAGGCCCTGGAGCGCCGCCCCACCCGCCTCGTCGAGGACGCCGTGCGCCGCATGCTGCCGCGCACCGCGCTCGGGCGCGCGCTGATGAAGAAGCTGAAGGTATACGCCGGCGACAAGCACCCGCATGCCGCCCAGAAGCCCGCCGCGATGGAAGCGGCGAACGCGTAAAGGATCCGAGAGAGATGGCCAAGGAGCTGATCGTTTCCGCCACGGGGCGCCGCAAGGAGTCGATCGCGCGCGTCCGCATGAAGCCGGGCTCGGGCGAGTTCGTCGTCAACGACCGCACGCTCGACGAGTACTTCGGTCGCGAGACCAGCAAGATGATCCTCAAGCAGCCTCTCGACGTGGTCGAGCAGGCCGGCAAGGTGGACATCGCCGTCACCGTCTGCGGCGGAGGGCTGTCGGGACAGGCGGGCGCCATCCGGCACGGGATCAGCCGGGCGCTGACGAAGCTCAACCCGGAGTTCCGGCCGCCGCTGAAGAAGGCGGGCTTCCTCACGCGGGATGCGCGCGCGGTGGAGCGGAAGAAGTACGGACGCCCCGGAGCGCGCAAGCGGTTCCAGTTCTCGAAGCGCTAGCGAGACGCTCTGCCTGATTCGTGGCGGCCCTGCTCTCCGGAGCGGGGCCGCGGCGCTTCGGGCCTACTTCGGCGCCGACTTCATCCCCGAGAGAAACATGTCCTGCATCTTCTCGCTTCGGGATCGAGCAGCTCGGCTTGCATGGGCTTCAGGTCGGGCAGCCCGAAGAAGGTCCGCGCCTCTTCCGGAGTGCAAGCGACGCCGGGTGTGTGGTTACGAAGGGCTGGACCAACCAGGCGACGACGATGTCGCCTCCTTCGAGCTCTGCCCCGCCTCGCGCGCGGACACCCGAACATCCAGCCATGGCGTTCTCACGCGGGAGCGCCGCCAGCCCACGCGGAGGAGCCAGGTCATTGGCTCTGCAACGACGCACCGTCTGTCGCACGCGAGCGACGAGTACGGGTCGATGCCGCTCGACCGTCCGTAGTGGTGCTCGTGATTCCCGACAACGTAGCCGATCACGTTGGCGAGTTGGGTCGGCGTGCGCAGCAGGCGTGAGTGATAATGGTCATCGAACACGGTGCCGCGCCGCTGCATGACGCGGTTCAGCGCCCTCGCAATGCGAACGTTCAGGCCCTGCATGCCGCGCGACAGCGCCAGGCTCGAGTCCGCCTCGACGAGGAGATGGAGATGGTTGCCGAGGACGGAGAACTCGATGAGGCGGAGCCCGAACCGTTCGCGCGCATCGGCGAAGCATTGTTCGATCACACCGGAGCAGCGCTTGCTTCGCAGGTTCCACACGCCCGCGGCGACGCGCAAGGTGACGAGCGCGACGCTCGGCTTGTCGAGCTGCGCACGAGCCTTGTGCGACACCCTGGGCCGCGGCGCCTTCCGCTTGCGCCCGGCGCCCTTTCGCTTTCCGCCCCTCTGCGGAATCTTCAATGCGAGCTGTTTCATTTGATTGGGGAGAGTTTGCCAAAACGCCCTCACATCGGACATCGGTCACCTGACCGATCCTGGGACGCAAGCGTTTGTTGACCGAATTTCCCAAGCCCATGAGGTAAAACGCCGTCATGCGCGAGATCGTGGCGACCATCCTGGTGGGCTTGCTCGGCGCCATTGCGCTGACCGTCGCGTTCGTCGTTCCTCTGATGCTGCTGCGCAGCATCGTGCGCTATCACCTCGAGACCGAGCAATGCTTCATTGAAGGGAACGACGGACGCGCGCACTCCCCCACCCCCGAGCACACCCGCCACCGCGTCCCTTCATTGGGAGCGTCGGATCCTGCGTGCTAGCGTCGGGCGATGGAACTGAACGAGATCCTCCAGGTCGCGCTGAGGGGCGGAGCGTCCGACATCCACCTCAAGGCCGGCCTCCCGCCGATGTTCCGCGTCGACGGCTCGCTGGTGCCGCTCAAGGATGCCCGCCGCCTTCCGCCCGAGGAGATCTCGCGGATGGCGTTCGGCATCATGAACGACTACCAGAAAGAAAAGTTCAAGACCCAGAACGAGTTGGACCTCGCGTACGGCGTGCCCGGCCTCGGCCGGTTCCGCGTCAACGTCTTCCAGCAGCGCGGCACCATCGGCGTGGTCCTGCGCGTGATCCCCTTCAAGATCTCCACCATCGAGCAGCTCGTGCTTCCCAAGATCCTGGAGAAGGTCGCCAGCGAGCAGCGCGGCCTGATCCTCGTCACGGGGACCACCGGCTCGGGCAAGAGCACCACGCTCGCCGCGATGGTCGATCACATCAACACCAACGAGACGTGCCACATCATGACGATCGAGGACCCGATCGAGTTCCTCATCCGCGACAAGCGGAGCATCATCAACCAGCGCGAGGTCGGCGTCGACACGCTCTCGTTTGCCCAGGCGCTCAAGTCCGCGCTGCGCCAGGACCCCGACGTGATCCTGGTGGGCGAAATGCGCGACCTGGAGACCATCGAGACGGCGCTGACCGCCGCGGAGACCGGACATCTCGTTCTCTCCACCCTGCACACGCTGGACGCGACGGAGACCATCGCCCGCATCGTCTCCGCGTTCCCGCCGCACCAGCAGAAGCAGGTCCGCCTCCAGCTCGGCTCGGTGCTGAAGGCGGTGGTCTCGCAGCGCCTGGTGCCGCGCGCGGACGGCAAGGGTCGCGTCGCCGCCGTCGAAGTCCTGGTCTCCAACGCGCGCGTGCGCGAGATGATCGAGGACAAGGACCGCACCAAGGAGATCCCGCAGGCCATCGCGCAGGGCTTCACCACCTACGGGATGCAGACGTTCGATCAGTCGCTAATGCTCCTCTTCAAGCAGAACGTCATCGCGTACGAAGAGGCGCTGCGGCAGTGCTCGAACCCCGACGACTTCGCGCTCCGTGTCTCGGGCGTCAGCGGGACCAGCGACGCCACCTGGGACGAGTTCGAGGGCGCCAAGGCCGGGCAGAAGCCCGCTGCCCCCCAGAACGGTGGGCGTCCGCAGCCTCCCCGCGCGCCGCCGGTGGCCGGCAAGAGCCCCGGAGCTGCGCCGGGAAAGCCCGCGCCCGGTCCGGCCAAACCCGCCGCCCCTGGCGGGGACGACGACTTTCAGATCGAGCGCTTTTAGCGGCTGCCGCACCGGAGGTGCGGCTTTGCCGCTACGCTTTTAGCTTTTCCACCCGCCTGTCAGCCGCGGCGGCTATGCTCCCGCCGTGGCGCAGACTCCGTTCGACAAGGCCGTCCGGCTTCTCGCGCAAAGGGCGCGCACCGCCGCCGAGGTGGATCGTGCCCTGGAAAAGGCGGGAGTCGACGCCGAAGCGCGCGAATCCACGCTGGCGCGCCTGCGCGAGCTGGGCTACATCAGCGACCGGGAAGTGGCGCGTGCCAGAGCGGACACGCGCATCGGCCGCGGCGACGCTCCCCGCCTGTTGCTGAGGAAGCTCGAGGCGCAGGGCGTCGAGGCGTCAGAGGCGCGCGAAGCAGCCGCGGAGGCGGCGCAAGGCGCCGGCGAGGAAGAGCTGGCCCTGCGCGCGCTGCAACGGCGCTTGCGAGGCCGCGAGCCGGAGGATATGCGCGAGAAGCAGCGCCTGCTCCGGTGGCTGTCGGCGAACGGCCATCGGCCCTCGGCGGCGGCGAAAGCGCTGGGAATCGAATGGGAAGGCCATGACGAGACCGACGATCCTTAGAGTGTTCCTTCTCCTGGCGGCGTGCGCCTGCGCCGGAAGCAGCCCCGGCGTCGACATCACCAAGCCCGTTACCGGTGCCGAGGCGAGCAACGCCGCCAAGGCGTACGAGAAGGGCGTGCAGGAAAAGAAGGATCAGAATCCCCTGGAGGCAACCCGCTACTTCGAGTACGTGCGCAACAACTTCCCGTATTCGCAGTATGCGTCCCTCGCGCAGCTCGCCATCGCCGACATGGCCTTCGAACGCGACGACTGGACGACGGCGGCCACGCTCTACCAGGACTTCGTCAAGAGCCATCCCTCTCATCCGAAGGCCGATTACGCGGCGTTCCGCGCCGGCGCCGCCTATTTCAACGACCGCCCCTCGGAGGTTTTCCTGCTGCCGCCCAGCCACGAGAAGGACCTGGCGTCCGTGAGGCAGGCGCTGGAGGCGCTGAACCGCTTCGTAGTCAACTATCCGAAGAGCGAATTCCTACCCAAGGCGCGGGCGATGATCGGCGACTGCCGCGAGATGCTCGCGAAGCACGAGCGCTACGTCGCCGAGTTCTACTGGAAACGGGAGCAGTGGCGGGGAGCGGCGGGCAGGTACATGACGCTCGCCGATTCCTACGGCGACCTCCAGGGCGGGAAGATGCACGCGGACTCGCTCTGGCGCGCCGCGCAGGCGTACCGCAACGCGAAGGCCCCCGGCGACGAGCGCAAGACGCTGCAGCGCCTGGTCCAGGAGGCGCCACGGGATCCGCGCAGGGCGCAGGCGGAAGCGCTGCTCCGGCAGCTGCCTGCCGGCGCTCCGGTGACGCCTCCAGGAGAGCAGAAGTCGATTCCGGAGGCCTCCGAACCGCGACCCATCACCCCCGCGGAGACGCCCTCCTCGCGCGGTGCGCGGCCGCAGGCGGCGCCGAGCCCGGGCGTTCCGCCGGGCGCACAAGAGGTCCCTGAGCCGATCGCACCGCCCGAAGGCGCCAAGCCCGCGGCTCCCACGAATCGGCCCGCGCCCAACCCGGCGCCGCCGGCCAATCCGCAGAAGTAGCCCGAAACTCCGCCGCTTTCGCCGTCCGGCGGGTGATCCATGGTACGCTCTCCACCCAGCAGTCGACGGGGAGAGCATGGACGACCAACTGAGGGAGCTGGTCGCCCTCGGCAGAGAGCACTTCCAGCGCGGCGATTATTCGCTTGCGGCCGGCCATCTGGAGCAGGCCGTCGCGCGCGGCGTGGTGTTCGCCGACGTGCACCACATGCTCGGCGTCATCTATCACCACCTCGGCGAGTTCGCGGCCGCCCAGCGCGCCCTGGAGAAGGCGCTGGCCATCAATCCCAATTACGTCGAGGCGGGCCTCAATCTCGCCATCGTCTGCAACGACCTTGGCCAGTACGACCGCGCGCAGCACGTGTACGGGGCGGCGCTCTCACGCGCGCGGAGCCGCGGGAGGCGCGAGCCGAACGGCGACGAGCCGATGGACAACTACACGCGCGGCAAGATCGCCAACCTGCACGCCTCGGTGGCGGACGGGTACCTCTCCATGCGGCGGCCGAACGACGCCGCGGCAGAGTACCGGCGGGCGCTTTCGCTCTGCCCGACCTTCGTGGACCTGCGCCTGCGGCTGGCGCACGCGCTGCGCGAGGCAAACGACATCGAAGGGGCGGTGGCCGAATTCCGCCTCGCCGTGCAGCACGCGCCTGCCTACGTCCCCGCGCGCGTGGCCCTGGGCATGTCGCTCTACGCCGGGGGTAAGCTCGACGAGGCGATGACCCAATGGGAAGAGGTCCTGCGGATGGATCCGCACCACCGGACCGCCGCGCTCTACCTCAAGCTGGCGCGCTCGCAGCCGAGGCCAGCATGAGCGAGCGTTCCTACGCATTTCGCTTCATCTCGGGAAAATATCAGGGAGGCGAGTACCCGCTGACCGATTCCGGTGAGCTCGTCATCGGCCGCTCCAGCGAGCTGGACCTGGTGCTGATCGAGGACATGGTCTCGCGCAAGCATGCGCAGCTGACGCTCGCCGCGGGGCGCATCACGATCGCCGATCTGGGGTCCACCAACGGCACGTTCGTCAACGGCGAGAAGGTCCGCCGTGCGCAGCTCAAGGAAGGCGACCGGATTCTCATCGGGACGAGCATCCTCAAGCTGGTCGCGCGGACTGCCGGAACGGCGCCCGTCGACGCCAGGACCGCCCAACAGAACCTCGAGCGCGCCGCGGCAGCGCAGGAAAAGAAGCACGGCAGCCGGACCACGGTGCAGGGCAGGCTCGAAGAAGTGCCGCTCGTCGACCTGCTGCAACTGGTCAGCACGTCGAAGAAGACCGGTGCGATCGTCATCAAGGGGTACCGCGGCGGCCGCGTGCACTTGCGCGGCGGCAAGATCGTCAGCGCGGTGATCGACGCCGATCCGACGCTCCCACCGCGAAAAGCGCTCTACCGGATGGTGTCATGGTCGCAGGGTGGTTTCGAGTTCGTACCGCAGGAAGGCGACCTGCCGACGATGCCCAACGAGATCGCCGACGCGACCGAGCACCTGATCATGGACGCCATGCAGCAGGCCGACGCGCTTGCGCGCGGCGGATTGCCTGCCGCTACCGCCGCCATCGGCATCGCGATGCCGCTCTCGCCGAGGCTGAGGGAGCTTTCGCCCGACGAGCTCGATCTGATGCAGCTCGTGCACAACTACGGCGTGGTCCAGGCCGTGCTCGACCGCGCCTCGGGCAGCGATCTGGAAGTGGCGCGCAAGATCGCCGCCCTGATCCAGCGGGGATACCTCCGGCAGTTCTGAGCGCGCATCCGGTCCCTGAACGCGTTACAACGGGGACGGTGGACAACGATGCTACAGAACGGGTGCCCACGGAGCTCGAGGCCGGACATCCCAAGCCGGTGCGGCTCACGCTGCTCAGCCATGGCTCGGGTTGAGCCTGCAAGCTCCGCCCGTCGGAGCTCGCGCAGGTCTTGCGCGAATTGAGCCCTGGGCACCGGCCGGGATCGCTGCTCGTCGGGACCGAGACGCGCGACGACGCGGCGGTGTGGAAGCTGGACGCCCGGCGCGGCCTGGTCGCGACGGTCGACTTCTTCGCGCCGGTGGTCGACGACCCGCGCGACTACGGCTGGATCGCCGCCGCCAATTCGCTCTCGGACGTCTATGCGATGGGCGGCAAGCCTCTCTACGCGCTGAACGTCGTGGGGTGGCCGCGCTCGCAGCCGTTCGAGCTGCTCGGGGAGATCCTCGACGGTGGCGCCCAGGCGGCGCGCGAGGCGGATTGCGCCATCGTCGGCGGGCACAGCGTAGACGATCTGGAGCCGAAGTACGGATTGGCGGTGACCGGCCTGGTGGACCCGAAGCGGGTGCTGACGAACGCAGGCGCGAAACCGGGCGACGTGCTGCTGCTGGGCAAGGCGCTCGGCACCGGGATCGCCATCTCGGCGATCAAGAAGGGAACGGCGGATCCGGGGCTGGTGCTCGCTGCCACGGCGCAGATGAAGGAACTCAATCGCGCCGCCGGGGAGGTGTACGCGCGGAACTGGAAGTCCGTGCATGCGCTCACCGACGTGACCGGATTCGGCCTGCTCGGGCACCTCGACTCCGCGATGCGCGCCTCGAAGACGCGGGCCCGCATCGACGCGGCGGCCATCGCGGTGCTGCCCGGCGTGCGCGAGCTGGCCGCAGCGGGCATCCTCCCGGGTGGCACGAAGGCGAACCTGGAGTTCGTTGCGGAGAGAACGACCTTCCCCGCCGGCATGGCAGAGGCGGACCGGCTCGTGCTCGCCGATGCGCAGACCAACGGCGGCATGCTCGCGGCGGTCGACGCGAAAGCAGCCCCGAAGATCCTCGCGACGCTCGCCAACGCCGGCGCGCCGGCCCTCGCCATCGGCGAGGTCGTGCGGCCGCGCCGCGGCGGGTCGCCCGGAGTCGACGTGCTCGGTGAAATTTCCGCGTTCGGGGCCCGTACAGGGACACAGGAGAAACGCAGATGATTCGCACTGTCGCATCCATCGCCGCCATCGGCCTGATCGCCTGGATCGCCTTCAAGATCGTCTTCGGCGTCGCCGGGGGGCTGCTCGGCCTGTTGTTCTCGCTGGCCATGTTCATCCTCAAGGTCGCGCTGGTGGTCGGGCTGGTGTACTGGCTCCTCACGGTCTTCAGCCCCGAAACCGCGCGGAAGATGCGCAATGCGATCCGGGGTGAGTCTCTGTAAGTCTTGGGATTGCTTGCCTTTCTGCTAAGCTTCCAGGCGTGCGCCGCGCGCTTGCGTTGAGCTTCGTCCTCCTGCTCGACCTGCCCGCGGCAGCGGAGCCGCAGGCGCCCCTCGTCGTCGTCCTCGACCCTGGCCACGGCGGCAGATGGCCGCACGACGGCGCCCACGGACGGCGGGGGCTGCACGAGAAGGTGATCGCGCTGCAGGTCGCGCAGAAGACCAAGGAACTGCTCGAGGGACAGGGCGCGACGGTGATCCTCACCCGCGATACCGACGACGACGTCCCGCTGGCCGATCGCGTCCGCATCGCCAACGAAGCCGGCGCCGACGTGTTCGTCAGCATCCACTGCAACGCGATGGAGAAGCACGAGGACCGCAAGGTGACCCGCGGCGTGGAGACGTACTTCCTCTCCCCGGATCCGACCGATGCGGAAGCGAAGATGCTCGCTCAGCTCGAGAACGGCGGTCCCGAGGCGGTGCCGCTGCCCAAGGCGAACGACGCCGTGATGGGCATCCTCAACGATCTCGCGCTCGGGCAGGCGCGCAACGACTCGGCGGCGCTGGCGCTGATCGTCCAGCAGCACATGGTGCGCGGAACGCGCGCGCCGTCGCGCGGCGTGCGGCAGGCGCCCTTCCTCGTGCTCTCGGGAACGCGGATGCCGTCCGCGCTGGTGGAGATCGGATTCATCTCGCATCCCCGCGAGGGCCGCATGCTCGGCGGCGCCACGTACCAGCGGAAGGTGGCGAGCGCCCTCGCGGAGGGCGTGCGGGACTTCGCCGACAAGGTGCTGGCGCGGCGGTTGGTGGCGCAGGTGCGGCCGCCGTCCGAGAAGGCCGATGCGCCTCGCGTGAACGCCGCGGCCGTGGTTGCCTCGCCCGGCGGGACGCGGTAAGTCGCACCGCCCATGCCCCGGAAAGACCGCGGACCGGACCAGCTCCGACCCGTCACGCTCGCCGCGAACTTCACCGAGCACGCGGAAGGCAGCGTCCTCTGCAGCTTCGGCCGGACGCGCGTGCTCTGCACCGCGACGGCCGAGGAGCGCGTTCCCTCGCACGTGAAGGGATCGGGACGCGGGTGGATCACTGCGGAGTACGGAATGCTGCCGCGCTCGACGCACACGCGCACCGACCGGGAGGCCGCCAAAGGGAAGCAGACCGGCCGCACCCAGGAGATCCAGCGCCTGATCGGGCGCTCGCTCCGCGCCGCCGTCGATCTCCAGATCCTGGGTGAGCGGCAGGTGCTGATCGACTGCGACGTGCTGCAGGCCGACGGCGGCACGCGGACGGCGGCGATCACGGGTGCGTACGTCGCGCTTGGAATCGCTCTGCGCCGGATGCAGCGGGAGAAGGCTCTGCGTCCGCCCGTCGCCGCCGTTAGCGTCGGGATCATCGCCGGCGAGGTCCGCCTCGACCTCGATTACGAGGAGGACTTCGCGGCGGAAGTGGACATGAACGTGGTCGGGAACGCGGTCGGGGAGTTGCTCGAGGTGCAGGGCACGGCCGAGAAGCGCCCCTTCACGCCGGCGCAGCTCGTCGCGATGGTGGGACTTGCGCAGAAGGGACTTGCCGAGCTGCACGCGAAACAGCTCGCCTCCATCGCGGGAGCGTTTGCGAAGTGAAGCTCCTGGTCGCGACGTCGAACGCAGGCAAGCTGGTCGAGATCCGCGAGATCGTCGCCGGAATCGCGCTCGAGCTGATCTCGCTGCGGGACCTCCGGCTGCCGCCGCCGGCCGAGACGGGCGATACGTTCCACGCCAACGCCGCGCAGAAGGCGACGATCTCCGCGCGCCAGAGCGGTCTGTGGACGCTCGCCGACGACAGCGGGCTCTGCGTGGAGGCGCTCGGTGGCGCGCCGGGAGTCCACAGCGCGCGATACGCTCCCACGGACCAGGAGCGCCGGGCGAAGCTGCTCCACGCGCTTCAGGGCGTGCCCGAGGAGAAACGCGGCGCGCATTTCTTCTGCGCGGTGGCGCTCAGCCCTCCGGATGGCGAGCGGATCCTGCGGGCCGAAGGGCGGGTGGATGGAAGCATCGCGTTTTCGGAGCGCGGTGCGAACGGGTTTGGGTACGACCCCATCTTCCTGCCGGCGGAAACGCCTGGCCACACGCTGGCGGAGCTCGGATCCGCGGAGAAGAATCGCCTGTCACATCGCGGACGTGCGCTGCAACGGCTGCGGCCGGTCCTGGAGCGGCTGGCACGCGACCGCACCGTGTGAAAGGCTTGATCCACACCCGGAAACCGTGTACTTCCCCTGCGCTTTCAGCGGGGCGTAGCGCAGCCTGGTAGCGCGCCTGCCTTGGGCGCAGGAGGTCGGAGGTTCGAATCCTCTCGCCCCGACTTCTTGCAGTGGCGCGCCCAGCAGGACTCGAACCTGCGGCATCCAGCTTAGAAGGCTGGCGCTCTATCCAGCTGAGCTATGGGCGCGTGCCGAGCGGAGATAGTAGCAGCTACGCGGCGTCCAAGCCCAAAGGGGTGGCGCCGTCCCGAGCGATCGTGTAGATCCGGCAGCCCCGGAATTGCCTCTGTGAGATCAGTACGGTGGCTGTAGCTCAATGGTAGAGCACTGGACTGTGACTCCAGGTGTTGCCGGTTCGAGCCCGGTCAGCCACCCCATCCAATCCGACGTAAACCGCAGAGTTCCCCTGTGGCGGTTCGCGTGGCGGTGTCCCTGGCGCCGGGGCGGGCTGCGGCTGGGGCATTGGCGTCGGCTGGGGCTGGGGCTGGGGTATCGGGGAGGGCTGGGGCCGCACCGGCTCGAATGGCGGCGGCCGAGGTGGCTCGCCTGGACGCGTCGGGTCACTCGGGTTTGGCATGGTAACAGCCTACTCAGGAACGAGCACCGCCGCAGCCGCCGAAGGGCGATGACCTCGCAGAGCTTTGTCGTCGTCTTCCGCGTCGGCCAGCGCCAAGTGGGGCGAGCAGCAGAGCGGCGAGCGCCGCAGTCCTCAGCATCATCGGCGTGTCCCCTCTCAGACCGGCAACCTACCCGCTTTCCCGCATCCCGGCTGGCGGGTTGCTGGACCGTGCGCGACACACTCCTTTTGAGTCCGTGATCATTCAGCCGGAGCGGCACCAGAGAGAGCATCGATGCGGTGCTGGGTATTTGCGGCCGGAGTGGCGTCTCCCGAGCTGGCGGGGGATGGCGCCCTCGACGGCGCGAAGCGAATCCAGGCGAGGTAGAGCCCGGCTGCGACGATGGCGACGAGCAGGAGTTTCTTCATTTTAACTGCCTCCATAACCCGCTGAGCTGAGGACGATGCCATGGCCGTCGCGCCCAGCCGCGGGCGCTTCCCGGCAGCCAACTCGAACGGGCGGTGTGCTGAAGGAAGAGGACTACCACGGTCCACTCTGTCGGCTGCGCAGCGACGGAGCGCAAGTTTTGGTCGGACCGCTGAAACGCGTTGACCAGCCAATGAAGGGGCCGCATCTGCCGCTGGTGCCGGATAGGATTCACCGCATGGAGATCGTCTGCCCCTACTGTGGCGAGACCATCGCCGTTTTCATCGACGAAGGAGGCGGGCCGATGCAGCGCTATGTCGAGGACTGCTCCGTCTGCTGCCGGCCCATCGAGCTATCCGTCGACGAAACCGAGAACGGCGACTTCAGCATCGTTGCAGTGCGCGGCGACGAGTAATGGTCGTGAACTGACGCATCGCGCCTGAGGAGCGCAGCGCCAACTGCTCTTTTGCCGACCGGCAATGCGTGCCCTGTCGCGGAGGCGTGCCGCCGCTCGGTGCCGAGCCGCTCGCGGAGCTGCTCCGCCAGCTCGAGCCGGGTTGGGAGTCCGTGCGCGACCATCACTTGCGCAAGATGTACAAGCTGAGGGACTTCAAGAGCGCGCTGGCCTTCGTCGACCGCATCGGCGCCATGGCCGAGGAGCAGGGCCACCACCCGGACTTGCAGCTCGCCTGGGGGAAGGTGGTGGTGGAGATCTGGACGCACAAGATCGACGGCCTGACCGAGAG